>DAOVXU010000013.1 GCA_030635995.1 Arcobacter sp.
AATAATAGTTATTAAAAAAATATATATAAGTAGGTTGGGTATTTGAAAAAATTAATATTTTTAGTTTTATTATCTTCATCATTGTTTGCTTCGTTGATTGGTAATGGATATATATATAATGATTTAAAAGTTTTAGAAGAACTTGAGATTGATAGTACATTTATAACAGACTACCATTTTCAAAAATATTATAAGAATTTTTCAAAAAATCATAAAGATTCTTATACCAAAAAGTTAAATAATGCAGAGCTATTTGTTCCCCAAATAAAAAAGATTTTAAAAGAAAATAATATCCCCTCTGCATTTTTATATTTAGTTATGGCAGAATCAAATTTTGTCTTAAGAGCAGCATCACATAAAAAAGCTATGGGTTTATGGCAGTTTATTCCAAATACAAGCAAAGTATATGGATTGAAGATTGATGAATATGTTGATGAAAGAATGGATTTTGTAAAGTCAACAAAAGCAGCAGTTCAGTATCTAACTAGATTAAATAAAATGTTTGATAAATGGTATCTTGCTGCTATTTCATATAATTGTGGTGAGGGTAGAGTAATAGAAGGAATTACTAGAGCTACTCTTGATATGTATTGTAAAGATAATAATTGTAGAAAAGATAAAACTATACAAAAATATAGAAAAACTATTCGTGACTATCAACAAAAGAAAGTTAAATTTGCAGAGATAAATAAAATTTATAGAATTGTTAAAAAATGGAATTATAAGCCAGATATAGATGAACTTTTAATAGAACAAAAATATATTAAAAGACAGTATATTCCAAAAGAGAGTAGAGATTATATTAAAAAAATTATATCTTTAGCGATGATGAATAATAGTGAATATCTTATGAAAGATGAAAATAATCATCTTTTAAATAGAGGCATAAGTTCGCCAATAGCAACAGTACAAGTAAAAGGTGGAATGTTACTTAAAAATATTGCAGATGTGATAGGGGTATCTAAAAAAGAGTTAAAATATCTAAATCCACATATAAAAAGAAATATTATTCCTCCTGAAGAGAAAAAGTATGATATCTATATCCCATATTCTCAACTTGCTAGATTTAATGCAAATATAAAAGATATAAAACCAAATATTTTTGAATACTATATTGTAAAAAGTGGAGATAGTTTATCGAAAATTGCAAATATATATGGTGTAAAATATAAACTTATTAAAAAATTTAATCAACTTAAATCTAACTTATTAAGTATAAATCAACATTTGATTATCCCTATTGATCCAGATATTTATAAAAGACCTAAAAATTATATTATTAAAAAAGGGGATACTTTAATCCAAATTTCTAAAAGTTTTAAAGTACCATTAAAAAGAATAATGAAAGATAATAATATTAAAACAAGTATGATAAATATAGGAGATAATATTGTTATCAAATTTAAGTAAAATAGTCTTAGTTGGCTTATTAATATTCTTAATGGCAGGTTGTACAAAAAAAAGCTATAAAGCTTCTTATTATAAATCTAAAGATTATAAAAGTTCAACTCAATATAAAAAGATAGAAGATCAGGAGATAAGAAACTCTAAAGCGATGCACCGTGCAACAATGAAATCATATGAAATAGCTGGAAAAAGATACTATCCAACACTTACCAAGATAGGAACAATATGTGAAGGGATTGCTTCTTGGTATGGTCCAAATTTTCATGCAAAACTAACTTCAAATGGGGAAGTTTATAATATGTATGCCGATACAGCAGCATCAAAAACTTTGCCAATGAATACTATGGTAAAAGTTTACAATAAAGACAATGGTAAATCTACAATTGTTCGTATAAATGACAGAGGACCTTTTGTAACAGGCAGAATTATAGACCTATCAAATAAAGCAGCTCATAAAATAGATATGGTTAAAAAAGGTACTGCAAATATAAAGATTACTGTTATTGGATTTGATGCTAAAATAGCACGAACTGCTAAAGAGAGAAAAGCTACAATGAGTGCAGGAAGATATTATGTGCAAGTTGGTGCTTTTTCAAAATTAGGTGGAGCTAAAGTTACAAAAAGAAAATTTAATAGTTTGATTTTAGATGGTGAATATAAAGCTATTATAAAACAAACATCAGTTAGTGGTGAGCGATTAAATAGAGTATGGATTAGTGGATTTAGAAGTGAATCAGAAGCACAAGATTTTAAAAAAGAAAATGGCTTAATAAGTGCCATGATTATTGCACAATAGATAGTATTTTATAATATGGAGATTAAATGGCTAATATAAATAGAGAAACAAAAGAAACTCAAATAAAATGTACACTTGATATAGATGGATATGGAAAATCTACTATTGATACTGGTGTTGGATTTTTAGATCATATGCTTGAAGCATTTTCAAAACATAGTGGGATAGATCTGGATATAACTTGTAAAGGTGATACTCATATAGATGATCACCATAGTGTTGAGGATTGTGGAATAGTTATAGGAAAAGCTTTAAAAGAGGAGATTTTTCCTATAAAAGAGATTGAGAGATATGGTAATGCAATAGTTGTTATGGATGAAGCAGCAACTTCTTGTGCGTTGGATTTATCAAATAGACCTTTTTTAGTTTATCAGTTTGATATATTTGGAAAAGTTGGTACATTTGATGTTGAACTTGTCGAGGAATTTTTCCATGCACTAGTTTTAAATAGTGGAATAACTTGCCATTTGATATTTGAACGAGGTAAAAATAAACATCATATTATTGAAGCTACTTTTAAAGCATTTGCAGTTGCACTTAGACGAGCATTAGTTGAGAATAAAAAAATAGGAATCCCTAGTACAAAAGGTGTATTGTAAGTCCTTCCAACTAAATAATCACTAATAATTTAGTTTTATAAGTATACTATTGGTTTCTTTAAAATTTGAAGATGTACATCGTACATTGATGATTTTAAAGGAATCAATAGTATACTTATAAGACTATATCAGTACTATTAGCTTAAAAAATCTATTTCGATTTGCTACAGCAAACCTCATAGATTATTTTAAACTATTAGCACTAATCTAGCCTTAATTATTAGAGATTATTTAGTGGGAAGGACTTCAGATGATAAAATTACTTGTATTAGATGTAGATGGAACTTTAACAAATGGTCAGTTGACATATGATACAAATGGCGTTGAGACAAAATCTTTTAGTGTAAAAGATGGTTTAGCAATTGCATCTTGGACAAAAAAACTTAGACTTAAAATAGCTATTATTACAGGGCGAAATAGTCCAATAGTAGAAAAAAGAGCTAAAGAATTAGGTGTACAGTATATCTATCAAGGGATTCATAATAAAGATGAGATTTTAGAAACTATTTTAGAAAAAGAGAATATTACTTTTGAAAATGTAGCATCTATTGGGGATGATTTAAATGATTATAAGATGTTGAAAAAATCAAAATTATCATTTTGTCCATCTGATGCTGTAAAAGAGGTACGAGATATGGTAAATATAGTTTGTTCTAAAGCTGGTGGAGATGGTGCTGTTCGAGAGATGATAGAGTATATTTTAAAATATGAAGATAAAGAGGATGAGATTTTAAAGTTATGGCTATAAATATATTTGTATTTGCTATTATTGCTTTTGCTATTGTTTTAATAAATTTTAAAGTTGATGAAAAAGTGATACAAAAAGAATATAAAAATACACCATTGGTTGTATTTGAAAATTCGATTATGTATGATATTGATGATACAAATATTAAGCAAATTATCCAATCAAGACAAGCTTTAAATTATAAAGATAGAGATGAACTGTATGATGCTACTATTATTGTTAGAAATGATACAAATAGTTCAGATACAATTAGTGCTGAGTATATGTTAAAAAAAAGAGATATATATAAATTGTATCAAAATGTACATTTAACGCAAGGTGATGCTACACAACTTACAAGTGATTATCTTGTATATAATAGTATAAATAAGATTGTTCAAAATGATACAGATTTTTTATTAACTTATAATAATAATGAATTAATAGGTAATAATTTATATTTTGATGGTATGAATAATATTATAAAAGCACAAAATACACATTTTAAACTAAAAGTACAGGAGAGATAAATATGAGATTTTTAATATTATTATTTTTAATTATTGGATTAAATGCAAAAGAGATTGATGTTGATATTCAAGCAAATTCATTCCAAGCAGATCAGACTAAAAATATAATTATATTTACAGGTAATGTATCTATGGTAAAAGGGGAAGATACTTTAGTTTGTAAAGAACTAACAGTACATACAAAACTTGATTCAGATACAAATCAAACAGTAGCAAAACAATATATTGCTATTGGTAATGTTAGTTTTACTATAAAAAGACCAGATACTTTACTTATTGGAAATGGCGATAAAGTAAATTATGATATAGATAAACAAATGTATATAATAACAGGAAATGCTTATTTAGAAGATAAAAATGGTTCTAAAACTTTAAGAGGTGAAAAGATTTATATAAATGAAGCAACAGGAAATACAAAAATAGATGGTAAAAAGAATAAACCTGTAAAATTTAAATTTAAAATGCAAAGTAAAGAGGGAAAATAGATATGGATATAGTAGAAGCTAGTTTTAATCAATCAGCACAAAGTATTGATGACTCCCCGAGTCCAGATGTAGCAGAGATTGCATTTTTAGGTAGAAGTAATGTTGGGAAAAGTTCACTTTTAAATTCACTTGTAAAAAGAAAAGGGTTAGCAAAAGCAGCAAGAACACCTGGTAAAACTCAACTTATAAATTATTTTAATGTAAGATTTAAAGATAGAGAAAATGAAGAAGTTGAAGATAAATATGCAAGATTTGTAGATCTTCCTGGATTTGGTTATGCTAAAGTATCAAAATCAATAAAAAAAGAGTGGCATAAAAATTTAACTCAGTTTTTAGAAAAAAGACCATCTTTGCAAATATTTGTACATCTTATAGATTCTAGACATCCAACTTTAGAAATTGATAAAAGTGTTGATGAATTTTTAAATCATATTAAAAGAGGTGATCAAATAATAATAAATGCTTTTACAAAAATTGATAAATTAAAACAAGCAGATCTACATAAATTAAGAGCAAAATATCCAGAGGGTATTTTTATATCAAATTTGAAAAATAGAGGTATAGGAAAACTAGAACAAGCAATATCTTTATATCTGTTTGGACAGTAATGTTTAAATATATAAAACCAACAGTAAAAGATATTCAAGCTATGCAGAAATTAGTTTTTGCAGAGGTTGAAAATGGAAATATTCTTGTAAGAAGTGAAGCTGATATGGCAACAAATATTCGTTCATATTTAGTGGTATATAAAGATGATATTTTAGTTGGATTTGTTGCACTTCATATACATACTCCAATTTTAGCAGAGATAAGAAGTCTTGTAGTCTCTTCTGATTTTAGAACTCAAGGTATAGGAACAAAACTGATACAAGCCTCTATAGATGAAGCAAAAGCTTATAATATAGATGAAATTTTAGTTCTTACTTATCAGCAAAGACTTTTTGAAAAATTTAAATTTAATGTTATAGAAAAAGCCTCTATACCAGATACAAAGATATGGGCTGATTGTATTAAGTGTAAACATTTTCCTATTTGCGATGAGATTGCTTTAACTTTAAAGTTATAGATTATCCTTCTATTAAAATTTGTATTTTTTCATCTATTAATTCAAGATAAAGTTCTTTATTTCCTGTAAATTTATAGTTTTTTGTTTTATATATCTCAAATAATATGACTTTAAAAATATTTTTATTTATAGTGTTTGATTAGATATTTTATTGATTTATGATACTCTTTTTTCTATATAAATCTATATATAAATTATTTGCATAAAAAAAGTGATTAAAAGTTGTTTCATTTTAGTTATCCATTTTAAGATGTGTTATTGTTTTGTTTGGTATAATAATACACTATATTATTATAAAAAGAGTTTATTTGTTAAGAGTTGTTTTAGTTATTTTGATTTTTATTAGTGTTACGTTTTCTAAAACTACAAATGAAGAGGTATGGCCAAGGGGAGAATCTCTTATAACGTTTTTAAATAAACAACATATTCAAAAAGATATATATTTTAATTTATCAAAAACAGATAAAGAGTTGTGTTCAGAGATAGAAGCGGGAGTAGCTTATCAAATAATGTATGACAAAGAGAATCATTTAGATCATGTTCTTATCCCTATTAGTGAAGAGATGCAGATACATATTTATAAAAATGGTGAAAAATATATTTTAGAAATTATTCCAATTATTTTTGAATCAATAACAGATATATTAACAGTAACAATTCAAAATTCCCCATATCAAGATATAATTGAAACATCAAATAATAAAAAACTTGCAAATGAATTTGTCCGTTCATTTAAAAAATCTGTAAATTTTAGAAAACTTCATAAAGGTGATAAAATTGTTATAAAATATATCCAAAAGATGAGAATGGGTAATTATTTTGGAGCTCCTGTTATCCTTGGTGCTTTTATGAAAATAAAATATAAAAAAGCTAAATATATATTTCAAAATCCTTCTGATGGAAGATATTATGATATAAATGGGCGAAGTCTTACTAGTGTATTTTTTAAAGTACCTTTACGATATAAAAGAATATCTAGTAAATTTACATATAAAAGATTTCATCCAATTCTAAAAAGGTATATTGCTCATTTAGGTGTTGATTATGCAGCACCAAGGGGTAGAAAGATATGGGCAACTGCTTCTGGAAAAGTAATATTTAGAGGGAGAAAAGGTGGATATGGAAATGCTATTATGATAAGACATAGTGGTGGCTATAAATCTTTATATGGACACCTTTATAAATTTAATAAAAAAGTTCGAAAAAATTCTTGGGTAAAACAAGGGGATTTAATAGGATATGTAGGTACTAGTGGAAGAAGTACAGGTCCACATTTACATTTTGGACTTTACAAAAATGGAAGAGCAGTAAATCCTTCTAAAGTTATGAGCTATTCTAAAAAAACTTTATCTGGAAAAAGTAGAAAAAAGTATTTAAAATATGTTAAAAATTTAAAAAAAGAGCTGAACTCTAAAATTGAAACCAAAGAGGTTCAATTTAATATTAAACCTTTTAAATCATATTATAGTTTAGATAGAAATACAACAATTAAGAGTTGACCTTTTGGAGGTAATTAAAATGTCTTATAGTGAAATATTAAAATCTTTTGAGGAATTGCACCCTTCGGATATTGCATATAGTCTAAAAAAAATTAAAAAGACAGATAAAGAACTTTTCTATAAACTTATTGCAAATATTGCTGATGATATATTAGGGGAAGTTCTTTTAGAATTGCCAGAAAATATAAGAGATGCTGCATATAAAGCATTATCTATTGAAAAATTAACAGATGCTGTTGAAGAGCTAGAAACTGATGATGCTACTGATATTATTAAAGATATTGAAGAGTTTGATCCTAAAAAAGCTGATGATATTCTTGATGGATTGGATGAGGAAGATCAAGAAGAGATTAATTGGCTTAAAAAGTATGAAGATGATGAAGCTGGTGCTTCAATGCAAACAGAACTTTTTAGTGCTAATATTAATGAAATAGTAATTCAAGCAGTACAAAGACTTAAAAAACAAAAAGAAGAGGGTGAACTAGAAAATATCCATCAAGTTTTTATAGTCGATGATAATATCGCACTATTAGCTTCTATATCTTTAGAAGATTTAATTATTTATGATTTTAATTTAACATTTAAAGAGATATTGAAAAATAATGAAAAATACTATAAAACATTGTCTGTTGAAGCAGATGATGAAATAATGGATGTTGTAAAGTTATTTGAAGATTATGATCTATCTGTTGTAGCTGTTATAGGATATAAAAATAGACTTATTGGTAGGATTACATCTGATGATATTTTGGATGTTGCAGGTCAAACAGCAACAGAGCAGATGTATCAATTAGCTGGGGTAAATGATGAGTTTGAACATGAAGATGATTTGATAACCACTAGTAAAAAAAGAGGATTTTGGTTGTTGATAAATCTATTTACAGCAATTTTAGCTTCAGTTGTTATTGGAATTTTTGATGATGTTTTAAAAGAGTTTATAGCACTTGCAATCCTTATGCCTATAGTTGCTTCAATGGGTGGAAATGCTGGAACACAAACATTAGCTGTAATGGTAAGGCAGTTAGCTCTTGGAGAGATTGATGAAACAAATAAGAAAGATGCAGTTAAAAAAGAGATATTTATCGCTATTTTTAATGGAATAATATTTGCTATAGCTTTAGGAATTTTAACATCCCTTTGGTTTACAAATGTGATGCTTGGTGTTGTTATATTTTCATCTATGATAATCACTATTTTTAGTGCAGGATTTTTTGGTTCACTTATCCCTCTTATTCTTAAAAGAGTTGATATAGATCCTGCAATTGGAAGTTCAGTTGTACTTACAACTGTAACTGATGTTGTTGGTTTTTTTAGCTTTTTAGGACTTGCAAAATTAATATTGATGTAGATGAATAACAAACAATTCTATGCTAAATCAATAAAAGAATATGGTGTATCAGCTGCTGGTGTCCATTGGAATAATAAATATACACAATATAGAAGATTTGAAATATTAACAAAACTTATAAAAAAAGATATCGTGAATAGTACAATTATAGATGCAGGTTGTGGGTTTGCAGAGTATTATAGATATTTAGATGTAAATCATAAAATACCAATAAAATATATTGGATATGATTGTGAAGATGAGATGCTTAATGTTGCTAAAAAAAGATTTAGACAACTTGAATTTTACAATAAAAATATATTAGTAGATACACTAGATGAAGTCGATTATTATATTTGTAGTGGTGCTATGAATATTATGCCAAAAGATGATGTTTTCTTATTTATTAAAAGATGTTTCACTTATAGTAAAAAAGGGTTTATTTTTAATATTTTAAAAAGTATGAGTTTTAATGAAATTGATATTGATGAGGTATTAGACTACTGTAAAAGCTTAGCATCAAATATAAAAACAAAAGACAATTATTTGGATAATGATTTTACTATTTTTATGTTAAAATAGAAGATTAAATAAAAGGGAAAGAATGAAAAAATATTTAATAATTTTTATTATGAGTTTGAGTATTGCTCAATCAGGTTTGATTAATGCTATAGCATTAACTGTAAATAATGAACCAATAACTTTGTATGATATAGATGAAAAGATGCTAAAATTTAATTTAAGTGAAGCTAAAGCTGTTAGTTTATTAGTCGATGAAATTTTATATAAACAATCTTTAAAAAAGTATAATATTAGTGTAGATTATTTTGATATAGATAATTATATTGAAAAATTAGCTAAAAATAATAATATGAGTTTGTATCAGTTTAAGAATGCAGTTAAACAACAACAAGATTATAATAGTTTTAAAGAGCAAATAAAAAATCAACTAAAACATCAAAAGCTTATATCAAAGATAGCATCAAATAAACTTTCGCGTGCTACAACAGAAGATATAGAGATATATTACAATAATAATAGATCTGAATTTATGGTATCAAATAAAATTGATATGATTCAATATAGTTCTACAAATAAAAAAGCATTGCAGTCTATACAAAAGAATCCAATGATGATAGATAGTGATGTAAGTGTAAATAATATAACTTTAACACAAGATACAATGGATGCCCAAATGAAATTTATTGTAAATAAAACAGTTGAACAATCTTTTTCAGCAATTTTTGCATCAAATAAAACTTACAATATGTTGTTTATTTCAAAAAAAGATGAGATAAAAACTATAGTAATAGAAGAGGTTAAAGATAAAATATTTGGGATAATTATGACTCAAAGAGAGAAAGAATATCTAAAAGATTATTTTGAAACTTTAAAAATTATAGCTGATATAAAAGTTTTACGATAAATTGGATATAATCGCAATATATAAATAAAATAAAATAGAAGAATAAATATTAAGGAATAAGATGTTTGAAGTAGTAATAGGTTTAGAAGTACATGCTCAGTTAAATACCAAAAGTAAATTATGGTGTGGTTGTGCTACAAGTTTTGGAGCAAAACCAAATACAAATGTATGTCCAGTTTGTCTTGGACTTCCTGGAGCATTACCTGTTCTTAATAAAGAAGCAGTGCATAAAGCTATTCAATTAGGAACAGCTATAAATTCGCCAATAAATAATAATTCAGTTTTTAATAGAAAGAATTATTTTTATCCAGATCTACCTACAGGGTATCAAATATCTCAATTTGAAGTTCCTATTGTTGGTTTTGGTGAAGTTGTAATTGATTTTGCAGATGGAACATCAAAAACTATTGGTGTTACACGAGCACATCTTGAAAATGATGCAGGGAAAAATACTCACGCTTCTGGATATAGTAAAGTTGATTTAAATAGAGCAGGAACACCACTTCTTGAAATTGTATCTGAACCAGATATGAGAAGTAGTGAAGAGGCTATATTGTATATGAAAAAATTACACTCAATTGTAAGATATATTGATATCTCAAATGCAAATATGCAAGAGGGTTCATTTAGAGCTGATGTAAATATATCTATTAGACCAAAAGGTGATACAAAACTTTATACAAGATGTGAAATTAAAAATATGAATAGTTTTAAGTTTATTGAAAAAGCTATTGCTTATGAAGTACAAAGACAAATTGAAGCTTGGGAAGATGGAATTTATGATCAAGAGGTTGTTCAAGAAACTAGACTTTATGATGTAGATAAAAATGAAACAAGATCTATGAGAGGCAAAGAGGATGCTGCAGATTATAGATATTTCCCAGATCCAGATCTTTTACCTGTGGTTATTACAGATGAGATGATTGAAAAATATTCTAAAATCCCAGAACTTCCAGATGCTAAAAAAGATAGATTTGTAAGTGAATTTGGTATTAAAGTTTATGATGCAAATGTTCTTACATCTACTAAAGAGATGGCACAATTTTTTGAAGATATGATGGCTTGTGGTATTAGTGGTAAGATGGCAACTACTTGGTTAACTACTGAACTACAAGGTAGATTTTCTGATGGTATAAATATCTCTACTTCACCTATAAGTGCAATAAAGCTTGGTTCTTTAGTTAAAGCAATTGAAGTTGGAGATATATCTGGAAATGCTGGGAAAAAGGTATTAGATTATCTGATGGAGAATGATGCAGAGGTTTCAGCCGTAATTGAAAAACTTGGATTAAAACAAGTTAGTGATGATGGTGCAATTTTATCTATTATTGATGCAATTTTAGAGGCAAATCAAGATAAAGTTGAGCAATATAAATCTGGGAAAGATAAACTGTTTGGTTTCTTTGTAGGTCAAACTATGAAAGAGAGTAAAGGTAGTGCAAACCCACAAGTTGTAAATAAATTATTAAAAGAGAGATTATCATAATGTTAAAAATAGGTATTATTGGAGTTGGGACTGTTGGGCAAAGTGTATGTCAAATTTTAGAAGATAATAAAGATATTATAACAGCACGAGCAGGTGTAGAACTTGTACCTGTAAGTGGTGTTGTAAATAATTTATCTAAAAAAAGAGATGTATCTATAAAGTTATCTGATAATGTAGATGATATTTTAGATGATGATTCTATTGATATAGTTGTTGAACTTATGGGTGGAGTTGAGATACCATATGCAGTTGTTAAAAAAGCATTAGAGAAAGGTAAGGCAGTTGTGACTGCAAATAAAGCTTTACTCGCTTATCATAGATATGAACTACAAGATATAGCAGGTGAAACACCTTTTGAATTTGAAGCAGCTGTTGCAGGTGGTATTCCAATTATTACAGCACTTAGAGAAGGACTTGGAGCAAATCATATTGAGAGTATAAAAGGTATTATTAATGGTACTTGTAATTATATGCTTGATAAGATGATAAATGAAGATATACCTTATGATGTTATTTTAAAAGAAGCACAAGATTTAGGTTATGCAGAAGCTGATCCTGAATTTGATGTTGGTGGTTATGATGCTGCACATAAACTTCTTATTTTAGCTTCTATTGCATATGGTATTGATGCTAAACCTGAAGATATTTTAATAGAGGGTATACAAAATATTGCACCAGCAGATATCTCTTTTGCAAAAGAGTTTGATTACTCTTTAAAGCTACTTGGTATTGCAAAAACTAGAGATGGTATAGTTGAACTTAGAGTTCATCCAGTACTTATACCAAATAAAGAGATGATAGCAAAAGTTGATGGTGTAATGAATGCTGTTTCTGTTGTTGGTGATAAAGTTGGGGAAACATTATATTATGGAGCAGGGGCTGGTGGTGATGTAACTGCAAGTGCTGTTGTTGCAAATATTATTGATATAGCAAGAAAAGGTAAGGGTTCCCCTATGCTTGGGTTTAAAAAGCCTTTAGAGGTTGGATTAAAACTTGCAGCAAAAGGTGATATTCAAACTAAATATTATTTAAGACTGCATGTTGAAGATAAAGCTGGAGTTTTATCAAAATTAACTATGATTTTAGGAGATAAAAATATATCTATTAAAAATATGGTTCAAAAACCATATGATGAGAATAGCGCAAATTTACTATTATCTACACATACTTGCAACGAAAAAGATATAAAAGAAGCTTTGGAAGTATTTAAAAAAGAAAATCTTGTATTATCTACTCCTGCTATGATTAGGATAGAAGAGTAGGCATTCAAGTTTAGAATAGATAATTAATATCATCTATTCTAGGTTAATTATAAGTTTATAATTCTAATAAATCTAAAATTTTATTCTCAACATCTCTTAAGCTAATAAAAGGTTTTGTTACATAATTTTCTGCACCAATTTTTTTACACTCTATAACTTTATCTTGTGTAGAATAAGCTGTCATCATTATAACTTTAATATTTGGATTTGATTTTTTAATCTCTCTTAATACATCTATTCCATCCATCTGTGGCATCATAATATCAAGTAATACTAAATCAAATTCATTAGCTTTGATATGCTGTAAAGCATTAACTGGATCTACAAAAGTGCTAACATCAAATTTATCACTTCTATGTAAAAAAGTTTCTAAAATATTTACAATATCATATTCGTCATCTACTATGGCTATTCTTTTCATTTTTTATCCTTTATTTTGATTTTGGCAAAATTCTCTTTTTACAATATTTAATGATTTAAATACTCCACCTGTAGCATGCTCAATCTTATTTGCTATCTCTAAAAGATGTTCATTTGAATCACTTTGTGCATTTTGGTCTATATACTCTTGAACACTTGCATGTACTAGATGATGTTGTTCTTTTAGATATTTCCAATTTGATGTTTTAAGTAAAGGAGAGTTTTCTTGTTCTATCTCTTTTATCCAATCTCCTAATGAACATTGATGCTCATTAGGTACTGTAAATGATGCTCTTTCATTAAGTTTTTCAAAACTTTTATTTTTAAAAGTTAGATGTTCAAGTTTTAATCTATTTAATTTATGTACTAAATCAGCGTCACAAACTTGATCTCTAGCCTCTTCTCTATAAGTAGCATTATGGGAAACTTTTATTAGATTATTCGATAGTATTGTAATCTCTTTTGCTAAACCATCAATAGCTGTTGCATCTGAAGCATTTTCTTGAGTATTTGCATCTATAATATTAATTGCATCATTGATTTGAGCGATACCTTTAGATTGTTCACTACTAGCTTGAGCAACCATATCTATCATATCTCGATTTTGTTGAATTTTATCACTTAATAAACTATATCCACCAATCATCTCATTTGCAATATTTTTTCCACTTGCTGCTTTAGAATTAGCAGAATCAACTAGTGCTTTTATCTCATTTGCAGCTTCTGCACTTCTTGAGGCAAGATTTCTAACCTCTTGTGCTACAACTGCAAAACCTTTTCCAGCTTCACCAGCTGTTGCTGCTTCTACTGCTGCATTTAGTGAGAGTATATTTGTTTGAAATGCAATTTGATCAATTATAGTTATAGCGTCACTTATTGCAGTTACTTGTGAATTTATATCATCCATAGCAGTAGCAGTTTGTGTTGCTAATTGTTGACCTGTATTTGCAGAATCAGTAACTTCTTTAGATAAAATTGACATCTGAGATATATTTTGAGAACTACTTTGGATATTACTTGATATCTCTTCGATGGCTGCTGCTGTCTCTTCTAGTGAAGCAGCTTGTGCATTTGCTGATGCTGACAATGAACTAGAAGATTTAGATAAAACTTGAATATTTGATGAAAGTTGTTCTCCACTTATCATAATTGTCGCAAGTAATTCAGAAACATTACTCCCTATTGCTTTTGTACCAAATGAGATAGAACCGATAGTTCCACTAATATTTTCAAGATCAAATTTATGATTAAAGTTTGCATTACCATATTGGATCAATGCTTCATTTATAATTGAAAATTTATTATTTAAATCCTTAATCATATTATTAACTGAATTTTTTAAATCATTTGTTGAACGATTATTTGTAGTTGCATTTATTGTATAAACAAAAAAACCAGATCTTGCCATTTGGATAGCTTTATCTACTTCTTCTACTACTAGTTGGTCCTGTGCCATTGTATCTCTTAATTTTGCCATATATTCATTAAAGTGAGATGCTAATTCTCCAATTTCATCATTTGTATCAACAGTTATCTCTTGGTTGGCACTAGAATAATCCATAAGTGCTATTATAGAATCTGTTAATACCTCTATTGGTTTTTTTATACTTTGAGCTATAAAATAAGATATTGCTAGAACTAATAGTGTAATAATACTTATAATAACTAAAAAGTTAAATAACATAGATTCAATTATATTATTATATTTAATTTCACTTGCTTTTAATTTTTTCTTTAAAATTTTAAGCTCAGGCAAAATCTTAAATTTTAATTCTCTCCATGTTTTTAATGATTTTTTCATATCAGCATTAGTAAACTTTTGATTTTTTAAAGCCTTTTGGTGCATATACTTTCCCACTTTTACAAATGCTGTGATCTCATTGTATATTTTTGAATATATTTTAGGAGATACTCTAGAACAGTTTTGACTAAAGTTTTCAATTTTACTATATCCCTCTTTCATAGAATTCTTAGCTTTTTGTTTTGTAGGGTGTTGAAGTACAACACCTGTAGCTGAGTTGTAAAGTAATCCACCAATTAAAATGGATTTTAATCCACTTGTTTGTGATGCAAGAGTGGCAGATACTTGATATTCTTTTTTAATCTCTTGTATAGATAAAAATATATTTATACCTAATATAAATAAACCAAGTATAATAACTAGTAAATTTAAATTTAATTTGACACCAATTTTATAATTTTTTAACATTCTTACCCCTTATTTTCAATTATAGTAAAACTATTTTTATTGTACAATTTATTTCTTAAAAATCTAATTATATAGCTATCCAAAGGGAAAATAGATAAAAAGTATCTTATAAAAAACTATTTTTTTAATTTATCTTTTAGCATTAGGGTTATTTTGATTTATTTGAAGTTTAAAATTAACTTCTAAATTATCTTTTACTTTTGCAAATTCAATTGGATAACTAAGATGAATTGAATAGTTTAAGGTATCTAATCTATCTATAGTAGTAAAAAATTCTTGAGGATCTTTTACTATAGTGGTGATACTATATCTACTAATAGTATATTTAGCGGTAGATATAGAAAGATTCTTGATTTTTGAATTTGCATTAAAAATTGACTTTAAAAGTAAATTAATCTCTTTTTTTTCTAAATATTTATTTTGACTTGATTTAGGATATATTTTTGTAAGTTTAGTTGATAATTTTTCTTTAGGCATTGTATTTGAAATAATTGCTGTATATGTAAAATTATTTTTACTAGTTAGTACATTTTCACTTTTTTTATATATTTTTAAAAGTTTAGGTTTTAAAGTACTTTCATAAGAGTTAGGATTTTTAAAATTATAAATAAGTGTAGATTCATTTTGTTCTATTTGAATCTCTTTTAATAAAGAATCATCAGAGATAGTTTCAAATATATCTAAAAGAGAATTTACTATATATTCATTTATATTTATATGATTTGGTAGTTGTATCTCTTTTATTTTTTTAACTATTTTTTTCTTCTCTTTAATGATTTCTTTTTGTTTAATCTCCTCTTTTGGTGATTGCATAATATAAAATAGAGCGCCTGCAAGAAATGTTGTAATTAATGCAATTAATATCCATGAAATTAATGATAAAGTTGATTTTTTTGGACGAGGGTGAATAAAACTTTGTTTTTTTATAGATGATCTCTTTACCATATCATATAATAATTCATTTAATGATATTGGATTGTATATTGTTTCTATCATTAAATTATCTTTTAAAAGATTTAACTGTTCATCATTTAACTGTTTGATATTGTAGTATATATTTATACTTTGGATAAAATCTGCATCTGGATTTTCTTTGTAAAATTGATTTGTAATATTGGATATATTTTCATTTAATTCTAAATTGTATATCTCATCATAAAGTTTTTGTTCTACAATTTCATCTGTATAAAAATCTGAATTTTGTATATCTTCAAATGATGTAAGTTGTTTAATACAGCTTGTGATATATTGTTTATTTTCATCTAAGAGTATTGAGTATATATTATTATTTAAAATCAATAAATTAAGTGAATTTGGGTGTAGATTTGTATTTAAAATATTTTGTAAAATTGTAAAAGGGGATACTAAATAGTCAATATTCCCATTATTATAAAATTGTTTAGTTTTTTCTATATTTGACGATGGAAGGGTTATCGAATGGGTTTTATTAAAATCTATATTTTGTGTATTATTATCATTTGAAATAATTGTTTGATTTTTATCTTCACAAATAGCACAAATATATGTTTTAGGAATATTATTTTCTAAAGTTTGTAGTTTGTAGTTTGTATCTATAGATAACTTATTTTCTTCAAGTAAAAAGATAGAATGTTCATTTTTAATTATTTGGTTTTCTTTTATAATCTGATAATCAATCTTAATATTTTGTTGTGATTTTATTACATTTATATATTGAATATTGTTATTAAGCATCAAATCTCCTCATATTTTCTTTTATCTTTATTTTTGATTCTTCCATAGATAAGCCATTTATACTAAATGGCTCACTTATATAAAAATCTATTTGACCAAATGGTTTTGGTACTACAAATTTATCCCAAGAATTAAATCTCCAATAAGAAGATGGATTGGAACTAAAACTTACTATTTTTGCACCAGTTTTTTGTGCTATTAAAACTATCCCATCTGCTATCTCATATATTGGACCCCTCGGACCATCAGGTGTAATTGCTACATCTATCCCTTTTTTGATAGATTTAATTGCACCTAATAATGCTTTTGCTCCACCTCTTGTAGATGAACCACTTAATGCGCCCACTCCAAGATATTCAACCACTTTTCTTATTGTTTCACCATCTGCATGCTCACTTACAATAACTTTTGTAATACCATCTTTTTTAAAATTTCTATAATTTAATGGCTGCATAAGTAGATCACCATGCCACATAGCTAATATAAAAGTTTCATCATTCATTGGTTTTGGATAGTGAAATACTTTTTTATTTGTAAGATATATAAATCTTACCATAAGTTGTAAGATAAATGGTAAAATATTTACTTGAATATATCTTAAAATCTTTTTTTTCACTATGCTACAACACCTTTTAGAGATGTTCTACTTGCACTAGTAATTTTTATATCAAGAATTTGTCCAAGTAACTCTTCACTACCCTCAACAAATACTTGAATAGAATTATCACTAAATCCCATAATTTCACCATTTGGTTTTAAATCTTCAAAAAATACATTTAAAGTTTTTCCAATATTTGCGGCCATCAATTCTACTTGATGTTCTTTATGTAGTTCAATAAGTTCACTTAATCTTTTACTACCTATTTCACTAGGAACTTGTTCCATAAGTTGGGCTGTTGTATTTGGTCTTGGTGAATATTTAAAGTTAAAAATTTGATCAAATTTTACTTTTTGAACTACATCAATTGTATGGGCAAAATCTTCATCAGTTTCACCTGGAAATGCTACAATAATATCAGTTGATATTCTAACATTTGGAACTTTGGCTTTTATTTTTTCACAACGATTTAAAAACCAATCTTTTGTGTACCCTCTTTTCATAGATTTTAAAATTTCAGTTGATCCACTTTGTAAAGGTATATGGATAGCTTTAGATATCTTAGGATTTGATGCAAACTCTTCTATAAATTCATCATCCATATGAAGAGGATGGGGAGATGTAAATCTAATTCTTTCAACACCTTCTATTTTACTAATCTCTTGAAGTAATTTTGTAAAAGTATATTTCCCTTCACTTAAACTAAATCTTTTTCCATAATTATTTACATTCTGACCAAGTAGAATAATCTCTTTAGCACCTAGTGCAACAGATTTCTTTACCTCATTCAAAATAATATCAACAGGTATTGAAAGTTCATCACCACGAGTTGCAGGAACTATACAAAAAGAACATTGTTTATCACATCCCAAAGAGATATTTATACTTGCTTTATATAATGATTTTCTAAATTCACTAAATTGATAATTTGTATCATCATGATTTATATCTATCTCTATAGTACCTTTTGTCTTAATCGCTTGTGATATTTTAGATACATTTCTTGCACCCACC
>DAOVXU010000052.1 GCA_030635995.1 Arcobacter sp.
ATGAGTTAAGTGGTGGTATGAGAAAAAGAGTCGGGTTAGCAAGAACTGTTATTTTAAATCCTGAAATTTTACTTTATGATGAGCCAACATCTGGGCTTGATCCAATTACAAGTGATGTTATCTCTCAGATGATTATTACACTACAAAAAGAGTTAAAAACAAGTTCTATTTTAATAAGCCATGATATCAATGAATCATTTAAAACAGCTGATTATTTTGCTATGCTTTATGATGGAAAGATTGTAGAGTATGGAGATGAGAACCATTTTAAAAATTCTAAAGTAGAGATTGTTCAAAAATTTCTTACTAGCGATAGTTCTGGTATCTTTTAAAGTGATTTTATATCAACCTCAAAAAGGTTATTGCTATAATAGTGATACCCATTTTTTATATGATTTTATTTGTGCAAATCTTCAAATATTTAAAAATATTCAAGGTGAACTTTTAGATATAGGAAGTGGGAGTGGAATACTTGGCTTATTAATAGCAAGAGAATATAAAAAGTTAAATTTAAATAGTTGTGAAATCCAAGATAATTTTGCATTTTTAACAACTAAAAATGCAAAAATAAATAATATAAATTTAAATCTATATCATACCTCTTTTGTAGAGAATAGTTTTGAAAAAGAATTTGATATAGTTGTATCAAATCCCCCTTTTTATCCCAGTAGTGTAGTTCAAACTTCAAATGAGAATATAAAAATAGCTAGATACAATGATAATTTACCTTTAGATATATTTATAAGTAAAACTTCTAAAATATTAAAACCTTTAGGTAAGTTTTTCTTTTGTTATGATGTTAAGCTATTAAATGATATTATAATTCTTTTAAAGCAAAATAATTTAAATATTGAATCTCTGCAGTTTTTACATCCAAAAAAAGATAAAAAATCTACTTTAGTTATGGTGTATGCGAGAAAGAATTCAAAAAGCTTAATGGATATTTTACCACCACTTATTATGTTTGATGGTGATAATTTAAGTAGTAAAGTTGAACAAATATATAAAAAATGTGATACACATAGTATAAAAGTAGAATTATGATAAAAAATAAAAACTTTCCTTTTAAATTTGATGAAACTATATGTAGTAATTGTGAAGGTAACTGCTGTATAGGGGAAAGTGGTTATATTTGGATAACTGTGGATGAGATAGAAAAATTATCAAACTATTTAAATATAAGTATAGATAAACTTTTTGAACAATATTTGGTAAAATATGGATATAGATTTTCAATAAAAGAGAAGCAACTATCACAAAATAATTTTGCTTGTATATTTTTTGATACTGATATAAAAAGATGTACTATTTATGAAGCAAGACCAAGTCAATGTAAAACATTCCCTTTTTGGGACTATTTTAAAGATAATATAGAGGAGTTAAAACAAGAATGTCCAGCTATAATCGACTAATAAAACTTATTCTTACTTTAGTACTTAGTTTAAACCTTTATGCTTTAAATTCTAAAAATGATACTTTTAAAGAGAGTTTATATATCCTAATGGCTATTGATGCAGAATTAAATAAACACTATATTCAAAGTGCATTATTGTATGAAAATATATTTCACAAAACAAAAAAGTATGAATATTTGAAAAAAGCTATTGTTTTATATTCTTTAAAGCATCAAGTTAAAAAAGTTAAAAAATTGACATATGATAATATTGATAATTTTCCTAAATACAAAGAATCACTAATGCAAGGATATATTTTAGCAACCATAGAACTAAAAGAGTATGAAAATGCCTTAATTGTAGCAAAAAAGCTACTTAAACTTTATAATAATGCTAAAAATTATTCTATAGTTGGCGATATATATTATAAGCTAAAATCTTATAATCATGCTGTGACATATTATGAAAGTTCATATGCATCCGAGCAAAATATTGATACACTTTTACCACTTGTGGATACTTTATATTCATATTTAGGTAAAAAGAAAAAAGCTCTTTCATATTTGGAAACTTTTTATAGAGATAATGGTTGTGAGGCAAAAGTTTGTGTTAGGCTTTTTAGATATTATCAACAAGAACAAAATCTTGATGGGATAATTAGTATACTTACTGCATTGTACAATACATATAAAACAACATATGCCACAAAAGAGATCTCTAGAATTGTGACATTATTAACTCAATATTTAGAAAAAAAAGATATTTATAAAGCGATAGATTTTTTAGAGATAAATAAATTAGATGAACCAAAATTATTAACGTTATATGCCAAAATAGGTGAAAAAAGAAAATCTTTACAATTGGTTCGTAAGATGTATAGAAAAACTAAACAAAAAGTATTATTAGGACAAATAGCGATACTTGAATTTGAACTTGCAACTGATAAAAAGAAGGTTATGAAACATGTAATTGCAAATTTTGAGATAGCTATTAAAGTTGCACCAAATGCAACATTTCAGAACTATTATGGATATTTACTAATTGATTATGATTTAGATGTAAAAAAAGGTTTAAAATTGGTTAAAGAAGCATTAAAAGCATATCCTAACAACCTTGCATTTAAGGATTCTGTTGCTTGGGGAAACTTTAAAAACAATAACTGTAAAGAAGCATATAGATATATGAAAGAGGTCGTTGATGAAGTTGGTCTTAATGATGAAGAGATAAAGCTACATTGGATAGAGATACAAGAGTGTAATAAATAATATAATATGGAGATAAAATGATTTTAGATGAGATAATAGAAAAAACAAAATATGATTTAGAGAAAAGAAAAAAAGATTTTAGTATAGATTGGTTGGGTAGAAGTTTAGCTTATAATCCATATCAACCAAGACCAGTTAGAGAACTTTTAACAGCTACTAAAGATGATCCTATTCGTATTATTGCTGAAGTGAAAAAAGCAAGTCCTAGTAAAGGTATTATAAGGGAAGATTTTGATCCATTAGCAATTGCACAAGAGTACAATAGATGTGGGGCTAGTGCTATATCTGTGTTAACCGAACCACATTATTTTCAAGGTGATATAGAATATCTTACAGGTATAAGAAGATATGTAGATACTCCTTTATTAAGAAAAGATCTTATTGTAGATGAATATCATCTATTAGAGGCTTTAGTATTTGGAGCAGATTTTGTACTTTTAATTGCAAAAGCACTTTCAACAAAAGAATTACAACATCTTTATGATAGAGCTTTACAGCTTGGACTTGATGTACTTGTTGAGATTCATGATAAAGAAGATTTAATGAAAGCTATGAGATGTGGAGCACATATAATAGGGATAAATCATAGAAATCTTGATACTTTTAAGATGGATATGGAGCTTTGTGATAAGCTTATACCTATGATACCAAATGGTAAAATAATAGTAGCAGAGAGTGGAGTAAGTGATCGTGCAACGATAGAGAGATTGAGTTCAATAGGAGCTGATGCTTTTCTAATTGGTGAACACTTTATGAGACAAGATGATATTTGTAGTGAATTTGAAAAGCTTAAATATGGCAGAAATTTAAAATAGTTAAATGTAATGAAAGAGGATAATTTAACAGAAGAGCAAGAGTATAAGAAAAACTTTTTTTCTAATTCTCCAACTTTCTTTTCCAAAAAGAGTAGATATATATATCCAGAAGTTCAAGATACAACAGCAATTTTATCCTCGATCGCTTCTAAGCCAAGTTTTTCACAAATTAGACAAAGATATAAAACTAAACTATTTTTAAGTAAAATATTACTAAAATCACATCTAAACTGGATATTGTATTCTTTTTGTTATCAAACAACTTTAAATATTGTCACTCAAAATCATATTGGTCAAAGTGAGCTTGAACATCAAAAACTAAATATATTGAAATATTGTAAAAAATCTAAAGATTATAATCATATAGAAAAAATCTCTATTTCCAGAGATGATAAATTTTATCAATATATAAAAGAAGAGAATGATAAAAAACAGATGAATCAAAAAAGAGATTTATTTGTAGAGAGAAGTTATGGGATTTTTGAAAACAATATAACTGATAAATCCCAAACTAAAATCATAAATAAAATTAAAGAAGATATTGTTAAATTAAACAAATAAGTCTAAATTAGATACAATAAAAGAAATATAATTAAAGGATATACTATATGGCAAAATCAAAAGAACATAGTTTTGATATATCTGCAAAACTAGATATGAGTGAGATGAAAAATGCTTTAATACAAGCACAAAAAGAGGTTGATAATCGTTATGATTTTAAAGGGGATACTAAAGATTATGATCTAAATATGGGTTCAAAAACATTAACACTTTTAAGTGGGAGTGACTATAAAGTTGATGCTATGAAAGATATATTAATTTCTAAGATGAACAAAAGAGGTGTATCTATAAATTCACTTGAAGAGTTAAAATCTGAAGATGCAAGTGGAAATAAAAGAAAATTTACTTATAAAATAGTTGATACTATAGAGGCTGATGAAGCTAGAACAATTCAAAAAGAGATAAAAGCTTTAAAATTAAAAGTAACAGCTGTAAATCAAGGCGATGAGATAAGAGTTAGTGGAAAAAATCTTGATGATTTACAAAAGGTTATGGCTCATTTAAAATCACTAGAATTAAAAGCTCCATTGGTATTTGATAACTTTAGATAATAAAAAGTTCAAAAGAGATTTAAAAAATATATAATAAGTAAACTAGAATCTAAAAATGATAACTATACAAAAGTAGTTGTCATTATACACCTGTAATAATATCAACTTTAAATAAATAATATAAAAAATACTCATATAAATTAAAAGATAATAATAATATTATCATCTTAAATGGATAGTAAGGATTATAATAAATCAATTTATATTTTGATTTATATGGTAAATTAATTTGGATTAAATAAGATAATCAACTCTAAAATGGTAGAATTGCATTATGAATAGTAAAAAAGAAAAAGTTATCGTTGGAATGAGTGGAGGAATAGATAGTAGTGTTACTGCATATCTACTTCAACAAGAGGGTTATGAAGTTGAAGGTATATATATGAAACTTCATGAGACAGTTCCTGGATACCATGAATCAAATATTAAAGCAATTGATAAAGTGACAAAATTTTTAGATATAAAATATACAATTTTGGATTTAACCGAACAATTTAAAGATGAAGTTTATAATTATTTTGTACAAAGTTATATAGATGGAATCACTCCTAATCCTTGTGTAAAATGTAATAAAACTATAAAGTTTGGTGCATTGATGGATGAAGCTATGCGACTTGGTGGGGATTATTTAGCTACTGGACATTATGCTAAAACTGATGGGGAGTTTGTATATTGTGCTTCTGATTTAACAAAGGATCAAAGTTATTTTTTAGCACAAGTTAATAAAAATATACTTTCTAAAGTTATATTTCCTATGAGTAAATATTCTAAAGAGGAGATTAAAGAGATAGGTTTAAGTATCCCTGCTATTAAAGAGATAGCACAAAAAAAAGAATCACAAGAGATATGTTTTGTAGATACAGTTTATACAGATATTTTAAAGAAACATACAAATATAGATCTAAAGGGTAAAACTTTAGATAAAGATGGAAATGAAGTTGGACATCATAAAGGATATATGCACTACACAATTGGAAAAAGAAAAGGTTTTTATGTCCACGGTGCTCACGAACCACACTTTGTAATTTCTCAAGATAAAACTAACAATACGATAACTGTAGGTAAAAAAGAGGACTTAGCTATATCAACTGTAACGATTAACAATCTGAATATGTTTATAGAGGATTTAAACTTTACATCTACAGTTAAACTACGGTATAGAAGTAAGGCAGTAGTATGTAATATACAGATTAAGGATGATACAGCTTGTATAACTCTTAATGAACCTGCATATGGGGTTGCAATAGGGCAAGTTGCTGTTTTTTATGATGGAGATAAAGTACTTGGTAGTGGAACTATTACTACTACATCAAATAAATAAGAATTTAAAAAGAAGGAATTGAGATTGAAAAAAAAGATAGAACAAGCAAAATTATTACTTGAAGCATTACCATATATAAAAAAATATAAGGATCAAATATTTGTTATAAAATATGGTGGTTCAGCACAAATAAATCCAGAATTAAAAGATAGATTTGCACAAGATGTTATTTTGCTTTATATGGTGGGAATTAAACCTGTAATTGTTCATGGTGGTGGAAAAAAGATTAATGAATTACTTGATAAATTAGAGATAAAAAGTGAATTTGTAGATGGACTACGAGTAACTACAAAAGAGGTGATGGAAGTTGTTGAGATGGTTTTATGTGGAAATATAAATAAAGAGATAATAAATCTTTTAAATATGCATGGAGCAAAAGCACTAGGACTTACAGGAAAAGATGGTAAGTTTATGACAGCTCACGCAAAAGCAAATGGAAAATATGGACTTGTAGGTGAAATAGATGACATTAATAATAGTGTAGTTGAAAATCTTTTAAATGAAAAATTTATCCCCGTAGTTGCTCCTATAGCTTCTGGTGGAGAGTTAGGACATCCTGGATTTAATATAAATGCAGACTTAGCTGCAAGTAAAATTGCTGGTAGTTTAAAAGCTAGAAAAATTATATTTATGACAGATATAAAAGGTGTACTAGATAAAGATAAAAATCTTTTATCAACACTTACAAAACAAGAGATAGAAGACTATAAAGCTGATGGTACAATTCACGGAGGTATGATACCAAAAGTAGATGCTTGTCTTGAAGCTGTTGAAGCAGGTGTTCCAAAAGCACATATAATTGATGGAAGAATTGAACATTCTATATTACTTGAAGTATTTACAAGTGATGGTATAGGGACTGTTATAAAGAATAAATAGGAATAATTATGCAATATCCAGATTTTACAAAAGAATATAAGTCATTGATGGCAAAATATCTTACAAGAGAGGTTTTTGAAGAGTTAAAGGATTTAAAAACATCAAATAATTTCACACTTAAAGATATTATAAATTCAGGAGTACAAAATCTAGATAGTGGAATAGGGGCTTATGCAGGAGATAAAGAGTCGTATACTTTATTTGCACCATTATTTGATAAGATTATTGAGGATTATCATGGGTTTACTAAAGATGATATTCATAAAAGTAATTTAAATAGTGATGATTTAAATGCACCACTAAATTATGATTTAGATAAATATATAGTTTCTACTAGGATTAGAGTAGGGCGAAATTTGGATAATTTTCCATTAGGTACTGCTATATCAAAAGAGCAACGAGATGAAGTTGAAAAAATAGTGTCTAATGCACTTAACTCTATGGATAATGATCTGAAAGGGATTTACTATCCACTTGATGGTATGAGTAAGGAAAATAGTGAGTCACTTATCAAAGATCATTTTTTATTTAAAGCAGGGGATAGATTTCTCCAAACTGCTGGATTAAATAGAGATTGGCCAAGTGGAAGAGGAATTTATCATAATAAAAATAAAACTTTTTTAGTGTGGATAAATGAAGAGGATGAACTTCGTATAATCTCTATGCAAAGTGGTGGCGATATGCAAGAGGTATTTACTAGACTTATAACTGCTATAAAAGAGCTAGAGAAAAAGATGACATTTTCATACTGTGAACATCTAGGATATATTACATCTTGTCCTACAAATCTAGGTACTGCTATGAGAGCAAGTGTACATATAAAACTTCCAAAACTATCTCAAGATATGGATAGATTTAAAACAATTACTGATAAATATTATCTTCAAATAAGAGGTGTCGATGGGGAACATAGTAAAAGTGTTGGTGGTGTTTATGATATCTCAAATAAAAGAAGATTGGGTGTTACTGAAGTTCAATGTGTTCAAGATATGTATGATGGTGTGATGGCATTGATAGAGGCTGAAAAATTACTAGAAAAATAAAATTCCAATAAATCAAGTAGATTTTATAAATCAAATTATCTTGACAGATAATGTGTGGTATAATCGCAAATATAATAAAAAATAAATTAAAATAAGGTTTTAATAATGAGTGGATATAAATTAATCAGTGGTACAGCAAATCCAGAATTTGCACAAAAAGTTGCAGATTCATTAGGTAAAAAGTTAGCTTCTATTGAAGTAAATAAATTTAGTGATGGTGAGATAAATGTAATAATCCCTGAATCTGTTCGTGGTGAAGATATGTTTATTATACAACCTACTTGTGTACCTGCAAATGATAATTTAATGGAACTTTTAATAATTGTTGATGCTTTAAAAAGAAGTAGTGCAGGGACTATAAATGCAGTTATACCTTATTTTGGATATGCAAGACAAGATAAAAAAGCAGCTCCAAGAGTTCCTATAACAGCTAAGTTAGTTGCGGATATGCTTGAAGTTGCAGGTGTTCAAAGAGTTATTACACTTGACTTACACGCTTCACAAATTCAAGGATTTTTTAGTATACCTGTCGATCATCTTACAGGTTCAACTTTATTTGTTGAATATATTAAATCTAAAAACCTTAAAAATCCAATTATAGCATCTCCAGATGTTGGTGGTGTGGCACGAGCTAGAACTTATGCTGAATCTTTAGGACTTGATCTTGTTATTGTTGATAAAAAAAGAGAAAAAGCAAATGTTAGTGAAGTGATGAATATCATTGGTGATGTAGAGGGTAGAGATGTAATTATACTTGATGATATGGTCGATACTGCTGGAACATTAACTAAAGCTGCTGATGTACTTAAATCTAAAGGTGCTACAAGTGTAATGGCTTGTTGTACTCATGGAGTTCTTAGTGGTCCTGCATTTGATAGATTAACAGCTAGTGCTTTAGATGAGTTAGTTATCACTGATACAATTCCTTTAAAAGCTCCTCATGATAAGATCACAGTTTTAACAGCCTCAGAGATTACAGCTAGAACAATTAGTAGAATCTATACAAAAGAATCTATTCAATCTATTTTTATATAAAGGATACAATTGCAAAGTCAAATTAGAAACTTTAGTATTATTGCCCATATTGACCATGGGAAAAGTACATTAGCTGATAGAATTATCCAAGAGTGTGGAAGTGTAGCAGATAGAGATATGTCTGCACAAGTTATGGATACTATGGATATTGAAAAAGAGCGTGGTATCACTATCAAAGCTCAATCGGTTAGATTAAACTATGAAAAAGATGGAAAACATTATATTTTAAACCTTATTGATACTCCAGGGCATGTTGATTTCTCTTATGAAGTTAGTAGAAGTTTAGCATCTTCTGAGGGTGCGTTGCTGATTATTGATGCTACTCAAGGTGTTGAGGCTCAAACTATTGCAAATGTTTATATTGCAATGGAAAATGACCTTACACTTATGCCTGTAGTAAATAAGATTGATCTACCATCTGCTGATCCTATGAGAGTTTTGGAAGAAACAGAAGAGGCTATTGGGCTTGATTGTACTGATCATAATCTAATCTCTGAAAAAACAGGTCTAGGGGTAAAAGATTTAATTGATTCTATTGTTGATAGATTACCAGCTCCAACAGGAGATGAAACTGCTTCAACAAAAGCACTTATTTATGATAGTTGGTTTGATAATTATCTTGGTGCTTTGGCTCTTGTGCGAGTTTATGATGGAAGTATCAAAAAAGGTCAAATGCTTCGTATGATGAATACAGGTTTTGAACATAAAGTTTTAGATCTTATGTATCCTCATCCTCTTAAAAAAGAGAAAACAAATGAACTTGAAACTGGTGAAATTGGTATAGTTATTCTTGGTCTTAAAACAACTGAAGCAATTGCTGTTGGTGATACTATGACCGATGCAAAAAATCCAACTGCTGAAGTTATTGATGGATTTGAACCTGCCAAACCTTTTGTATTTGCAGGACTTTATCCTATTGATACTGATAGATTTGAGGATTTAAGAGATGCTTTAGAAAAACTTAGCCTAAATGATAGCTCTATTAGTTTTGAGCCTGAAAGTTCAGCAGCACTTGGAAGAGCATTTAGAACTGGATTTTTAGGTATGCTTCATATGGAAGTTATCAAAGAGAGATTAGAGCGAGAATTTAATCTGGACCTAATAGCAACAGCACCAACAG
>DAOVXU010000239.1 GCA_030635995.1 Arcobacter sp.
ATTATTTTCAATTTTATCCCTACTTAATCGTAAAAGTTGATTTTACTTTTTCTAATGGCTCTTTTTTTATAACCTCAATCGCTTTAATTACATGAGATATAATATCGTTTAAATTGTTTAATTCCTCTTTATTAAAGTTATTTAATACATAATTAGCTACATCTGCTTTATTTTCAGGTTTTCCCACACCAATTCTAACGCGAATATAATCTTTATCAATATTTGCATCAATTGATTTTAGTCCATTATGCCCACCATGACCACCACCAATTTTAAACTTTACACTACCATATGATAAATCAATATCATCATGTATAATTATAATATTTTCATTTGGAATATTGTAATAATCAGCAATAGAAACTATTGATTCACCACTAAGATTCATAAATGTTTGAGGTTTTACTAAAAGTGTGTTTGGAGCTTTATAAACAATTGCTTTAAAGTTTGGGTTGTTTATATTTGAAGTGGTAAGGCTTTTAGCTATCTCATCAATAACTAAAAAACCTATATTATGTCTTGTAAGTTTATACTTATCTCCAGGATTACCAAGTCCTGCGATTAAAAACATAAAAGTATTACTACTTAATTTTTACCATACCAACAAGAGGAACTCTTGGGTCAAGGAAACATTCAACACCTTCAGATAATTTTAAATCTCTTACCAAGTAATTATCTCCAGAATCTAAATCATCAATTTGAAAATGAAAAGCTTCAGGTAAGTTTTCAATTGTACACTTAACAAGAACTCTTTTTCTATGAAATGCAAATAAAGATTTATTTTTAAGACCTATTGGAGTACCTTCAACAGTAATAGGAACCGTATAATTTGTTCTAACACCTGGTGTTGCTATCATTAGATCTACATGAACTAACGCACTTGTTACTGGGTGTTTTTGATATTCTTTAACTACTACTTTATAAGTAGTTCCAGCTACTGTTACATCAAATGCAATTGTTGTCTTATTTTTCATAAATCTAACAAAATCATTTACTTTGAATGCAGCATTGATATTTTCAGCGCCTTTTCCGTAAATGTTAGCTATTAGATAACCATCTCGTCTTAATTGTTTTGTCGATTGTTTTGCGATACTATCTCTAAGTATTCCTTCTAACATTCTATATCCTTTTTTTAATTTACTAAAAGAAGATATTTATATAAATAAATAGCCTCTATTAGTTTTGAACGCGATTATATTCAAATATAGTTTAATGTTTGTTTAAACTTGCTTAAAATTTTATTTTTGGAATACTTTACTTATATCCAATTAAAAATAATTGGAACTATCAAAGCATCATCCATTCTATCTGTATTGTAATTTATCTGTTGCTGGTCTGTTTTTATTGTTTGTTCTATATTTGTTAATCTTTTTATTATATCTTGATAACTTTTTTAAAGCTTTCGTAAAATAGTAGTAATCGTAACGGTACTCAATCCTAATATATTTGCTATTTCTGTTTTTGTATATCCATAGTTATATGCTTGTTTTATATTTTTATCTCTATTAATATCTTTATCCTCTTCAAAAAAAGTTTCAACTCTTTTATATAGTATTTTCATCTTTCCATTTTGATTTATAATTTTAGGTGATTTGTATATTGTTTCTAATATATCTGTAGGTATATCACTAGATATAAACTCTTCATATTCTTTTATAGTCATATCAAAAACAATAGAGTTATTTAATAATTTAAAATATATACCTTTACTCTTCCATTGATAAAATGATTGATATTTGTATTGAGATATTTGATTTACCATATTTGCTGATATGGGATTTCTTTCAATATATTTTGCCACACTAAAACAATGATTATCATCATATAAATAAAAAGATTGAAATCTACCTTGCCAAAGATGACCTACTCTTTTATATTTATGATTAAAATAAATTGAATAATTAGAATTAAGAAACTTTATTGCTAAAGAGATATTTATCTCATGAGTTTGTAATAATAGATGATAATGATTTGTCATAAGACAATATGAATGTAAAGTGATATTAAATCTATCTATCATCTGCTCTATTAAATCTAAAAATTGAATATAGTCTTCATCTTCTAAAAATATATCTCTTTTTTCAACACCTCTATTGATAATATGATAATACCCAAGAGCGGTTATACGATCTTTTCTTGCCATTTTAAATATCCTCGTATTATCTTTTATATTAAGAATATTAACATATGCTAATTTAATATAAGTTTAAGACTTATTTGCTAAATAGGGTCAGACCCTATTATTTTGCCCACCATGACCACCACCAATTTTAAACTTTACACTACCATATGATAAATCAATATCATCATGTATAATTATAATATTTTCATTTGGAATATTGTAA
>DAOVXU010000032.1 GCA_030635995.1 Arcobacter sp.
AGATTTTAAATTTATAGGTAAGATATTATCAATATCTGGATTATTTTCCAATACACCCTTAAAGCCCTCTTCTACAATCCAATCTATTTGACAATTTGGTAACTTCTTTTTTATAAATTGTAAAGCAACCATAGCATGAATTATGTCACCCATAGCTGATAATTTAATTATACATATCTTCATACTAAAAACAACCCCCAACATATAAGATGAAGTGTGATACTAAACATAACAGCCGTTGCCCCTATATCTTTTGCACTTTTTGCTAAAGGATGTATCTCTTTAGTTACCAAATCTACAACATTTTCTATTGCACTATTAAGTAGCTCTACTATTAAAACTAAAAATGCAGTACAAAGTAAAATAGCTTGTTGATACAATTCAAAATCAAGTAAAAAAATAGCTGGAATTATAAATAAACTTGCTAATAACTCTAACTTAAAAGAACTCTCAGTTTTAAAAGCATGTATAAAGCCCTCTAAAGCATATTGAGTATTTTTAAATAGATGATATTTTGGTTTATTATTTGTCATCTTCTATATCACATTCACTTTTTAAAGCCTCATCCTCTTTCAATTGTGCAATCCCTGCTCCTGTATAACCTAACTCTTTAAGTCGTTCTACAAGTGGGGGATGTGAATAGAAAAAGAAAATATATAAAGGATGAGATAATGGAAATGATTTATTTTCATTTGCAAGTTTTAAAAGTGCATTTACTAAATCATCTTTTGTTGCTAAATCACTTCCGAATTTATCAGCTTCATATTCATTATGTCTACTCATAGCTGACATTAAAGGCATAAGAAAAAAGAATATAGGAGATGAAAACATCATAATAACTGTTAGAATTGCATATGGCTCATTATTTAAATGTAGCTGTAAAAATAGCTCCTCAGGTAGATTTCCAAATATTGCAAAAATAGTTAAAAATACAACACCCATTATCCCTATATTTTTATAAATATCTCCATTTTTTGCATGTCCTAACTCATGACCTAGAACTGCTAAAAGTTCATTGTGTGTAAGTTTTTCTATTAAAGTATCAAATAAAACTACCCTTTTAGAACTACCCAATCCTCCAAAATAAGCATTTAATCTATTATCCCTTTTTGAAGCATCACTACTAAATACACCACCACTTTTAAACCCTACACTATCTAAGAGATTTTCTATTTTTTGAGATAATTCTTTATCTTTTAATGGTTCAAATTTATTAAAAAGCATCATAAAATAAGGTGCTAACATATTTATAAAAATAAGTATTATAAAAGTAAATACAAAACCCCAAATCCACCAAGCTGGAAAACTTTCAATAATCCATGATAATCCAGCAACAACCGCCGAGATAACAATTAAAGATATTATTCCACTTTTTATAGTATCTTGAATATAAAGTTTAGCTGTCATATTCGAAAAACCATATTTTTTATCAATCTTAAATGTACTATAGAGTTCAAAAGGCAATCCTAATATCCAATTTATAATTATAAAAGAATCAATAAACACAACAGCTTTTTGCCAACCAATAAACCCTAAAGTAAGTTCATCTATAAACTGCAATCCAAAACTAATCCAAATAAAAAATAAAATAAAATCATAAAAACTACCAACCATAGACAATCTTTGTGTCTCTACACTATAGTTTCCTGCTTCAATAAACTTTGAAGGTGTTAATATAACTGCATCTCCACCTTTTGCTCGTTTTACATAATCAACTTGCATAAATGATGTATAAATACTAACTAAAAAATATACACAATACCCTGCTATTGCAATCTCTAACATCTAATTCCTTTTTATATTTGCAAAAAAATTATTAAACTCTTTTACAATCTTCTTTTTATCTGTAATATAAAGCACTTCATAATTTTTAGAAAATGCCTCTTTTTTCCAATTTGCACTACCAAAAATAACTATTCTTTTATCAAAAATTGCTATTTTTGTATGTAGTTTATTTTTCACTTTTAAGACTCTTATTCTTTCATCAAATTTCATCTTCTTCTTATGATAATAAATAGTAACCTCTACACCTCTAGAAACTGCTTTATCAAGCTCTTTTCCAAACTTTTTATAGTTAAAATTATACATTGCTATATCTATACTATCTTTTGCATCTCTTATATAATTTACAATATCAGTTTTAACCTCATCAGATTTTTCTGGTAAAAAATAAATTTTTTCAAGAGCAAATATATTTGCAACTAATAAAATAGTAAGTATAAATATTCTAATCATACTATTTTGTCTTTAATTCCAATAATTGCTTTTTAATTGCAGGATTTATCATAGTTTCACCACGAAGAATATAAAGTCTCATTTGCTCAAATGTAATTAAACCATCTTTTTTATTGGTATATGCTCCAAATCCACTCTCCATTGGAGTAATCTCATCTCTCGTATACCAAGCTTTTTTACCATCAATCCAATTATTTGTATCAATTGCATGTACCCAAATAATCGCTTCATCTTTAAAACTTTTTGATTCCACCCAATTTACTAAACCACTAAAATCATGAAAAAACCAAGTAACCCCTTTAGGTGATATAACTTGTGAAGCATATTTAATGTCATCTATAACCATACCACAATCACTATCTTGATAATGATTAAGTTTTATCTCTAATGGTTTTTTATCAATATTTCCATCAATCCTCACAACCATACTTTGAACATTTGACATAGAGATAAACACTACAACAATGATTACAATTATCCCAAAAACTAAAAATATTGGTAAAAAATTCTTTTTCATTTAGTTATTCGCTTTTTGATATTTTGCTAATTGACTCTCTCTATGTTCAATAACATCTTTTAAATCAATCACAATTTTAGATTGAGAATTTACTTGGGAATATAAGTCTTCAATTTCTCTTGATTGTTTATCTGTTAATATCTCAAAATTAGTAACTTTTCTATCATTTACCTTTTTGTGATGAATCAACGATTTATTTTGTTCCATAATATTAAAATAATGCTCTTTAGCAGTCTTTTGAATATGTATCTTTTCAGCTTCAAAATTTCTAATCTTATCTTCATAAAATGACATCTGTTTTAAAAGCTTTTTATTTTGAGAATTTGCTTTAGCAGAACCCTCTTGAATAATATCCATATGTTCTGAATCACCAAGTTTTCTTTTTAAAGTTTTAATTTCATTTTTAAGAGTCATCTCAACCCTTTTTTGTTCAACAACCATCTGTCTTATATGCGTTTTGTAACCTCGTTTTTCATTCTCTTCATCAGTAGTTAAAAATTCAATAGCCATATAACCAATGATTTCACTATCAAATTCGTCATACATAGGAAAAATATTTGCTGTTACAAAATAAGCTTCACCATCTTTAGCTTGGTTTTTTAATTTACCACTCCATCTATCTCCATTTCTAATAGTTTCCCATAATTCATAAAAAGTTTCAGCAGGAGAATCTGGATGTTTGACTATATTATGAGCCACATCAATAAGCTCATCTTCACTATACCCACTAATTCCACAAAACATATCATTTACATAAATTATATCACCCATTAGATCTGTTTTAGATACAAGAGCTGTTTGATTTATAACATTTAAATATGCTTGTGCTTCTTTATGATTATGCTTTGCAATTGATTCTTGATATTGAACTTGACAAGCCTCTTGTACTTTATATATTATCTCTTTTATATTTACAGGTTTTTTAGCATAATGATAAACACCATATTTAATAGCACCTAGTAAAAATTCTTTCTCTTGGTGTGCTGTTGTAAAAATAAATGGAACTCTTTCATCTATCTCTCTTATCCTCTCAAGCATATCCATACCACTTAAATGGGGCATATTAATATCACTAACTATAACATCAATATCTTCATGAAATTTTTTAAAATACTCTAAACCTTGTCTACCATCTTCACCTACATAAACTTTTTTAAAAAGCTTATGTAATATTCCAGATAAACTATTTCTTGCATGCTCATCATCTTCTGCATACAATACGGTTAGTGTCTTTAAAAAATTTTGATCAAAATTCACTTTTGTCCCCATATATAAAATTTAAGTATAGAGTATACTCAAAAAATAATTAATTAATGATTATTTGGATAAAATGCCCCTATGTATATATTGGATAAATTAAATAAACAAATTGATAGCTTATCTGTGGAGTTTACAGTTCTCTTACAAGAGAATGAAAACCTACAAAATCAAATAGAACTATTAAAAAATCAAAATGATAAATTAAAGTACAACAATGAGAATATGCTATTAAATATAGATAAAGCATTAAATATATCTCAAAATACTCAAGAGGATTTAAAATAGATGACATTTGAGATAAATCACAAATCATATACAGTAGATATTCAAAATGATAAAATTCAAAGTGGTATTAAAAAATTCCTTGATTTAAATACAAATATTGACACAATTGACCTACTATCTGCATATATCAAAAAGACAAATGAACTTGTACAACTTGAAAATTCATTAGAAGAGTTATCGTCTAAAATAGATGTTATTAAATCATAAAAGTTTTTCACTTATAGAACTTATTTTTGCTATAATTATTATAGGTATTATATCAACTATTGCTATCCCTAAACTTCTAAATACAACACAAAAAACAACTATTTTAAAAGCTAAGAATGATTTAAATATTATTTTAAATGGTTTAAAGAATTATAAAAATAATTTAATTTTACAAAATTCTACTTTGGATTTAGATAATTTAGAAGAAGATGAAATTTATCTATTTAGTAAAATTATAAAAAAACCATTTATATCAAATCCAAATAAAACAGCATCTTGGAGTAAAGTATCAAATAAGCAATATAAATATTGGATAGATAATTCTATATTTATACTTTTTAATTATGATAAAACAACTTTTAGTTTTATATGTGATAAAAGTGAAGATTTATGCAAAAAGGTTTTAGAATGATATTTAACTATTATGAAATTACATTATTAAAATCTCCACTAAAACCACTTACTTACTCCTCAGAAGAAAGTATTAATATTGGTCAAAAAGTTGAAGTAAAACTACAAAATAGAATAAAATTACTATTTGGTGTAATAGTTAAAAAAGTTGAAAAACCAATATTTAAATGTACAGTTATATCTGGAATTTTAGATGAATATTATGATGAAAAAATGTTAGAAATTTCTAAATTTATATCACAATATTATGTATGTTCATTAGGTGAAGCATTAAGTTTATATACTCCATTTAAAAAAAATATTATAACTTTAGATTTAGATACAAAATTTAATAGTAACATTGAACTTTCTAACACTCAACAAAAAGCATTAAACTTTACCGATAAAAATAGTACCTCTTTGCTATTTGCCGCTACAGGAAGTGGAAAAACGGAGATTTATATCAAAGCTATTGAGGAGCAATTAAACCAAAATAAACAAGCGATTTTACTTATGCCGGAGATCTCATTAACTCCACAAATGGAAAAAAGACTTAAAAGTGTATTTGATGATAGTGTGGCTATATGGCACTCTAAAATACAAAAAAAGAGAAAAAATGAGATTATAAAAGGTTTACTTGAGGGCAATATAAGAGTTATAGCAGGAGCAAGGTCTTCACTATTTTTACCATATGCAAATTTAGGAATTATTGTAGTTGATGAGGAACACGATGATTCATATAAAGCAGATAATAAACCAAGATTAAATGTAAAAGACTTATCTATATATATAGGTAAAAAGTATAATATAAAAATTATATTAGGTAGTGCTACACCATCTATTAGCTCATTTGCTAAGATACCATATATTAGGATAAAAGATACCTTTTTTAGTACAAAAAAAACTATCACTTACGATGAATCAAATCTAAAACTAACAAATATAATAATAGATAAAATCCACACTACATTAGAAAATAAAAAGCAAGTAATAGTTTTCCTACCAACAAGGGCAAATTTTAAGTATCAAATTTGTTCTGATTGTGGCAAAACTGTTGAGTGTCCTTTTTGTTCTGTTGCACTTAGTTTACATAAATACAATAAAGCACTTATGTGCCACTACTGTAACTACACACAAGCTATACCAAATCTTTGCCCATCTTGTAAAACTGGTACTATTAAAAACTTTAGACTAGGAACACAAGAGGTAAAAAATCAACTTCAAAAGATATTTCCAAATAAAACTATTCAAAGTTTTGATAGGGATACAATAAAAACAGATAGGATTTTAAGAAAAACATTAAAAGAATTTAATGATGAAAAGATAGATATTCTTGTCGGTACTCAGATGCTATCAAAAGGTCACGATTATCATAATGTAACCTTAGCGGTAATATTAGGTATTGATTCTGTTTTAAATATGACAAGTTATAAAGTAAGGGAAAAAGCTCTTAGTTTAACTCTACAAATAGCAGGAAGAAGTGGAAGAAGTGGAGAGGGAGAAGTTTTAATTCAAACAAAAAACAAAGAGTTCTTTCAAGAATTTATTGAAAATTCAGATTATGAAAATTTTTTAAAAGAGGAATTAGAATGTAGAGCAGATATATATCCACCAAATATAAGATTAGCTAAAATAGTATTTTCACATACAAATGGATTTATAGCAAAAGAGAAATTAGATTTTCAAATACAAAGAGTTTTAAATCATTTTAAAGAGGTGGAACTTATTGGATTTAAAGAGTGTGCTATATTTAAAATATCAAATAAATACAGATACGAGATGCTTGTCCGTTCAAAAAATACAAAAAAACTTTTAGAATTTTTACACTCTATAAAATGTCCCTTAGCTTCTATTGATATGGATAGTTTACACTAATTTAAACTATGCCCAACACCTTTTATAAAATAAACATCACCATACTTTCTAAATAATTTTTTAGAGTTTTCACTATTCACTATTTTATCTTTAGAACCTATAAAAATTTCTAGCTTAATACCAGAAGTTAAAATCAAATCCAATTCATCCTCTTTCCATTCATAATTTAATAACTCATTTAACTCATCATAAGTTCCATTTATGATATATTGACTAATATCTATATTATTTGGATAAATTGTATTTTTAATAAAATTATTTTTATATGAAACCTCATCTTTTTTAAAAAACATAAGCTGTAATCTTTTAAATTTTATAGTTTCATCATTAAAGTAAGCTGGTGAGAATAGTTGTAATCTATCCACCCTTTTGCCATTTTTAACACACTCTAAAGTATATTGAAAAGCTTTAATAGCTCCGTAACTAAAACCACTAATTGTAAAGTCACTTTCCACTAAATATTGAGAGAAAACATCTTTTTCATTTTTAAGACAAAAACCACTAAAATACAATTACTTCATCCTTTAAAATAATATCTGTAAGATTATTTAACTCATCAATATTTTCTAAAAATTCAGTTTTTAGTTCATCTTTTAATCGTACAATAATATCATTTTCAGATTTTTCCATCTTATATTTATATACCATATCTTTAGCAATATTTTGTGCTGTTTGGATCTCTGATTCAAACACTGCATAAGGCTCTTTTTTTATTACTTCAAGACCAACACTTCCTGCTAAATTATTTTTTATCTTTTGTTCAAGTTGTGATTTACTTGGATAAATACACTCATCATCTTGAATACCCTCATCAAATAATGAAACTCTTTCCACAAAAGATAAACTTTGTTTTATAATAAATGCTTTTGAAGCTTGATAGATAGATAATATCTCTTTTTGATCTGCACACAATATATTTAACTGTTTTTTACCATATTGAACTTTTTGTTTTGCACCACTTATATCCTCTTCCAATAAACTTGTACCATCTCGTTTAATCATATTTAATAAAGCTTCATTTACAAGTGTCGCTAAAGCTGCACTATTAAATCCACTTGTATCTAAAGCTAATTTATCTATATCAAAATTTACATTTTTATTTGTAATATATAGTTTTAATATTTTAAGTCTATCTTGAAGTGATGGTAGAGTTAAAAATACCCTTCTATCAAATCGCCCTGCTCTTAAAAGTGCTTCATCTAATACTTCTATTTTATTTGTAGCACCTATAACTATTACCCCACTTTGACCTTCAAAACCATCCATTTGAGTAAGTAGTTCATTTAAAGTAGCTTCCCTCTCATCATTACTTCCCATCCCTCTACTCTTACCAATGGCATCAATCTCATCAATAAATATTATAGATGGTGCAGTTGCACGAGCTTTTAAAAATAGTTCTCTTACCCTTTTTGCACCCATCCCAACATAAATATGAACAAAACTAGCACCACTTTGATAAAAAAATGGAACATCTGCTTCACCTGCAACTGCTCTTGCTATTAAAGTTTTACCAACTCCTGGAGGTCCTACAAGTAAAACACCCTTAGGTAATACTACATTATATTTTTGATACTTTTTAGGATTATTTAAAAAGTCAACTATCTCTTCTAGTTCCTCTTTTATAGAACTTATTCCTGCTACATCTTTAAATGTAATATTTGATGTAATTGCCTCTATTGTAGAATTTTCATCTCTTGTAGGTTCATCTATAACTTTCTGTTTTGTTTTATTCGATTTTTCAATATTAGAATCTAATTCACTTTGGAATTTATTTTTAGGTATTATCTCTCTTATTTTTTCTTTATATTTTTTAACATAAAAAGATGCTGTCATAAGTGCAAGTAAAAACCCAATTCCTAACAAATAACTTCCATTTTCCATAACAGAATCACTTTTTATCATTGTATATATAAATAATCCAATAAGAACCGAAGCACTTAACATCATAAGTTTTAAATTTTTTTCACTATTTATCTTTTTATCTACCATACGTTATACCTTTTATTCTACTATGATAGCAAATTATTTAATAATTAAACATTATTTGAAAACACTTATCTTCAACTTATAAGAATTATTGTATAATGTAATAAATAAAACATGAGGAATTATTATGAAAAAGATTTTACTACTTGCGGTTGTGTTCAGTGCAATATTATTCGGTTCAAATGTACAAAAAAAAGATGATGCACGAGAAGTTAGAATTAAAAAACAAATAGAAAAAGAGATGGCAACAGAAAAAAAATATGCAAAAGAACAAACTTTTTATCAAGGTAAATATTATGATTTAAAAGGTTCAGAAGTAAATGAAGAATCAGTTAAAGAATTGGACGAAGTAAAAGTTGATGACTTAGATATGGATTCTGTGTATGATTAAATAATTTAGTTTTAAAAGGTCTTATTTTGAAATTGAAACTTACTGCGATATTGATTTTTATCCTCACCTATGGGTTGTTCTTATATGTAAATTCTAAAACCAAAAATGAAAGAATAAATTTAGCGTTAGAAAAACAAATCAATATATTAGATACTCACTATCTGTTAACGGAAAATTATTTTATTACAGATGCAAAAAGTATCCAAAATAAGGTTATTACTAATAATAAAATATTAAATTTATTTTCCAAGGCTCAAAATACAAATAAAATAGAAAAAAAAATCATAAGAGATGAATTATATAAATTTCTAAAACCAATGTATAAAAGAATACATTCAAGAGGGATACTACAATTTCAATTTGTATTTCCTAATAATATATCTTTTTTAAGAATGCACAAACCTAATAAATTTGGTGATGATTTAACAGATGTTAGGTATAGTTTTCGACATGTAAATAAAACAAAAGAAGTTGTCAAAGGGTTTGAACAAGGTAAAACAACACATGCTTTTCGATATGTTTTTCCTATTTTTGATAAAAATAATAAACATCTAGGTGCAGTTGAAATATCATTGGCTTCATATGCACTTCAAGATAAGTTATTAAATGTAAATAAGATACATTCCCATTTTTTAGTAGATAAAAATATTTTTAATGTAAAAGCTTGGGAAGATAAATATTTAAAAGAAAAATATACACAAAGTATAGAACATCCTGATTATATGTTTGCTCTTTCTAACCACTCTAATTTATCAAAATTAAGAGATAGTGAATTAAATATAGTTAAACCTATAAAAAAACAGATTATTAACAATATATCTTTAAAAAAATCATTTGCATTATATGTACCCACGAATGATAATGTAAAAGTTATTACATTTTTACCAATACGAAATACACAAAATAAAAAAGTTGTTGCTTATCTTGTATCTTATACGAATAATGCAAATATACACAATATTTTAGCAAATTATACATCTACAAATATAGCTATTTTTATATCATTTTTATTTTTATTTTATTTTATATATCAAAATTTAAACTCCAAAAATGAACTAGAGATATTAGTAAAAGCAAAAACTCAAGATTTAAAAGAATTAAATAAAAATCTAGCAAATAAAATAAAAGATGAAGTTTCTAAAAATCATCAAATTCAAGAACAACTTTTCAAATCTGAAAAAATGGCATCTATGGGTGAAATGATAGGGAATATTGCTCATCAATGGAGACAACCACTATCTGTAATCTCCACAAGTGCTACAGGGATGGAAATGCAAAAAGAATATGGCATACTTACCGATGAACAATTTAAGAAATCATGTTCAGCAATAAATGATAATGCACAATATTTATCTAAAACAATTGATGATTTTAAAAATTATATAAAAGGGGATAGAGTTAAAACTAAGTTTTATATCAAAAAAGATATTAATGATTTTCTCCGCTTAGTTGAAGGGGCAATCAAATCAAATCAAATTGAATTAATCCTAGATTTAGAAAATGAACTTGAAATAAATGGTTATGAAAATGAACTTATCCAATGTTTTATTAATATTTTTAATAATGCAAAAGATATATTAAAAGAGATAGGTCAAGATGATAGATTATTATTTATAACCACAAAAAAACTAGAAAATAAGGTAGTAATAAAGTTTAAAGATAGTGGTGGGGGAGTACCAGAAGATATTATAAATAAGATTTTTGACCCATACTTTACAACAAAACATAAATCACAAGGGACAGGATTGGGATTGCATATGACTTATGATTTAATAGTAAATGGCATGGATGGAGATATTATAGTAAATAATAAAACCTATAAATATAATAAAAAAGAATATACTGGCGCAGAATTTACTATAACTCTAAATATTGATTAATCTTTATATTTCTCTTCTATCTTTTTAGTTAAATATGCAAGGGAAAATACAACTATAGTCACAATAACAAAACCTATTATTTCACTTTCAAAATCACTCAAAATAAACCTTTTATTTAATATTATTTAAAAAGTATTTATAGTTCTTGTAATAATTAATTATACTCATAACTATTACAGTTAAAATACCCATAATCCAATATAAAAACCACTGAGATATCATACCAATAAAACCATCTTCATAATAAAAATCTATAACCTGAAATAGTAAAAAAAATAAAATTGTATGTTTAATTGAAATTTGACTATTAGAATCAAAATCTATTAGATCAATACCAACCAATTTTTTTTTTAAATACAAAGGTACAAAAGATAAAAAAACAACTATTGAAATAAGAATATATTCATCTATAATAAGATTTACAGTTTTAAAAGAACCAAGAACAAAAAAATATACTAACATCATCCCAATAAAAGATAGACTAAATAAACACTTTAAATTAAAACTAAACATCTTTTATATGAATAACTTGATTTCTCCCTGATTGTTTTGCTTTATATAAAGCAATATCTGCTCGTTGTAAAATATCTTCTAATGAAATATCACTATCTATTAACATAGAAACCCCAATACTAACTCTAAGGGGAATATTAACACCATCATTATTATTAAAACTAAGCTTCTCTATAGCTTTTCTCATTTTTTCTGCCACTAACAACGTACCATCTAGTGAAGTATGAGGAAGTGTTACAGCAAATTCTTCTCCACCTATTCTTCCAAATATATCACTTTTTCGTACTATTTTATGAAGTTCAGATGAAACTAATTTTAAAGCTTCATCACCCATTGCATGTCCATAATTGTCATTTATTAATTTAAACTTATCAATATCAATCATTAAAACACCCATAAAATGTTTTTCTCTTCTTATATAAGGTATCATAGAATTACTAGAATCAAAAAAACTTCTTCTATTTTTTACACCAGTTAAAGAGTCAGTTGTAGCTAAAATATGTAGTTTTAT
>DAOVXU010000024.1 GCA_030635995.1 Arcobacter sp.
TAAATCTTACAAGCTTTTTTATACTCTAAATATGCAGGGGAATATATAGTACAATGGTTAAGTTTAAGATGATTGAATAGTGTAAAAATAGCATTACTTCCACCATTAAAAAGCTCTATATTTTCAATATCTACTTTATATTTAAAAGCTATTTTTTTATATAATTTATCATATGTAGGGTATGAAGATATATCTAAAGAGTTGAAATCTATCTCAATCTTTGGTTTTAAAAAATTGATATTTGAACTTAAATCTACCACATCTGATACTGAACAATTTTGCTCTTTTGCAAAAGCCTCTATTTGACCACCGTGAGAAAATTCTAACATATCAATATTCCCATTAATAACCCTATATTTAAAAGTATTATTTCATTTATAACTATCACAAAACCTAAAGTATCACCATTTAAGAAGCCTAATTGATTTTTCAATTTGGTTAGAATATATTTAGTTGTCGCCCTAAGTGGAAACAATACCATATTAATAGTACTGTTTTCACTATAATTTTCTTTTAAAGCCAAAACAAAACTACTCTTTTTATGATACTCCAATTCTAAAGCAAACCACACACTAAATCTACTTAGTGTAAATACTAAAATAACTATAAAAAACTCTTCAAGATATAAAAGATAAGTGATAGCACCTATTTTTAAAAGTGTTATGCAAAATGTACCAATAGCACCAATAGCACCAATTTGTGGTTCGTGCATCACTTTATAAATATCTTTATTGCTTAAACTTGCAAAATAACCATCAATGGTATCTCCAACAGCTTCAAGATGTAATATACCATATAAAAATATATATAATATTGAGGTTAAAAATCCATTATATAAAGGATGAAAAGGTAATATTATAAAAAACAAAACAGTAAGTGTTCCAAGTATAAAACCACTTATTGGTAAACTATATAATACCCCTTTATAAAAAAGATCATTAGCTTCAAATTTGTTTAGTTTAAAAGGTAAAGTTGTAAAGTATGATAATCCATAGATTAGCCCATTTCTCAGTTGATTCATTTTATTTTATTTTTAATTCCATAAGTCACTTGATAAACTTCATCACAATATTTTGCAACTATTTTACCAACTATCCCAGTAATATCTATAAATTTTCTTGATATTTTGTCTATAGGGATAATCCCACTATTTACATTATTTAATACAAATACAATATTCACATCTTTTTTAAGTAATTTTTTCAAGTGATTTGTAAAATATTTTTTATCTTTTTCAAGATTATTAAATATCCACATCGATAAACAATCAATTATATAGGTATTTTTTTTTTTTACAACACTATTTATATTTTTTGGTTTTTCAATAGTATCAAAAAAATTTATCCTCTCATTTTTATGAGCATCCAATCTTTCTTTCATAGATTTATCGTTAAAATTATTTTTATATGTAGCTATATAAATTGGAAGTTTTTTATTTTTTGAAAGTTTTTTTGTATGTTTTAGTGCAAGTGCAGTTTTCCCACTTTTTTGCCCACCAATATATAAAACCTTTTTAAAGGACATTTTTAACTGTTACTTTTTTATCTTTTGTTGTAATATAAATTGTTAATTCATAAGCATCTTCATGATCTATTTTTAGATTTACTTCATAGTCACCATCTTTACTTATATCGCACCATTTATCAAAACCTACCACTTCCTCTTCACCTTCATAATTATATCCATCAAAAGCATCTATTAAAACATCTTGAAACTGATTTAGTTCTACACTCTTTACAGCTTCCATCTCTTCAATAAGTTGCTTTAAGGTTTTTTTAAATGTATATATTGGTTGTTGTTCTTCCATAATCATTCCTTTATTGTAAAATTAATTTTTTTAATATTGCCATTCTTACAGCAACACCATTTGCAACTTGCTCTAATACTTTAGATCGTTTATCTAAAAGCACTTCATTGCTAATATCTATATTTCTATTTACAGGACCTGGGTGTAAAACTAAAATATCTTTATCTTTTAAAAGTTTTTTAGTGATACAATATTTTTTAGCATATTCTTGTTTTTCTTTTTCTAAATCTTGTACCAAAGTGTTTGAATCATGTCTTTCGTGTTGAACTCTTAAACTCATAATAATATCCAAATCATCAATTATCTTTTGTAGATTTGTAGTTGTTTTGAACTTAGATTTTACTTGATATCTTGTGGGAGATACTAAAATAGGATTTAATCCAAATCTAGGTAATAGTTCCAGATTTGAGGAAGCAACTCTTGAATTTGATATATCTCCAACTATTGCTATATTTTTACCTTTTATTTTTCCATTAAAATATTCTGTAATAGTAAAAAGATCAAGCAAAGCTTGTGTTGGATGGGCATTTTTACCATCACCAGCATTTAAAATAGGGCAATCAACATATTCAATTAAACTTGCAGGAAGTCCACACTCACTATGTCTGATAATGATAGCATCTGGTTTCATCGCATTTAAATTGGCAACAGTATCCTCTACAGTTTCCCCTTTTTTTGTTGAGCTTGTTTGTACTTCAAGATTAACAACAGCAGCACCAAGCCTTTTTGCAGCTATCTCGAAACTACTTCTTGTCCGTGTAGAGTTTTCAAAAAATAAAGTTACAATCAATTTTCCATTTAATAAATTATTTGATTGAAGATCTTGAAACAATCTAGCATCTTCAAAAAGCACTTTTATCTCTTTATTTGTAAAGTCATTTGGAGTAATTAGGTGTTGCATTTTATACCTTTGAGTAATTTAGGAGATTATACAATATAAACCTAAATTAATTTATAAAATAAATATATTATTTTACCTTACCCAATTTGCCTTTTTGCAAATTCTTTAAAATGTCCATCTTGTCCCATAAGTTCCTCAAAAGTGCCACTTTGAATAATATATCCATTTTCAAGTACATATATCTTATCGGCATTTTTAATAGTACTTAACCTGTGCGCTATAACAACTCTAGTTACATTAAGACTATCCAAGCTATTAGTTACTATTTTTTGTGTTTTATTATCTAATGCACTTGTAGCTTCATCAAAGAAAATAATATTTGGCTGATTTATCAAGGCTCTCGATATTATAAGTCTTTGTTTCTGTCCTCCTGAGAGTGTACCTCCTCCATCACTTACCATAGTATGCATACCCATAGGCATTTTTTTTATCTCTTCATCAAAACCTGCCATTTTAGCAGCAACCCAAGCATCTTCAATAGTTTTATTTCCAGAACCTACAATATTTGTAAAAATATCTCCTGACAAGACTGTACTATTTTGCAGTACAACTCCAAGTTGTCCTCTTAATGCTCTAATATCTACATCATTTAAGTTTTGATTATCAAAATATATATTTCCTTCATTAACCTCTTCAAAGCCTAAAAGTAATCTTAAAAGCGTAGATTTTCCACTACCACTAGAACCCACTATTGCTATAAATTCACCTTGCTTGATATGCATATTTATATCATTTAAAATCGTAGGTCCATCTGGCGTATATTTAAATTTTAAACTATTTATCTCTATATCTCCTTGTAATATACCAGGATGATTTTTAAGTGTTGAAATTTCTGGGCTAGTTTCCAGTATTGGTTTAAGTCTATCATATGTTGGTTTTGCACTTAGTATAGTTATAACAACTCCACTCATAGCCATAAATGCCATGGTAAACTGTCCAAAGGCAGCACTAAAAGCCATAAAATCTCCAATTGAAAAACTATTTGTATCTGGCATATGATAAGCGATATAATAAAAAATAATCACCGAAGTAAAGACAGAAAAGATAGAATTAAATATCTCAAGATAATTTTCTACCGTACCTGCTTTATATGCAATCTCTTTTTGTGTTGCAAATTGTTTTGCCCATTTAGAATATACTCTATTTTGAGCACCTGATATTTTAACTCTTTGAATTCCAGAAAGAATATCAAATGTAAAACCACTTATTTTTTCACTTACTACTAAAATCTTTTTTTGATACCTGATCAATATTAAACTTGTACCAAGATTAAATACAACAGCTATTAAAACCAAACCAAAAGCAATAAGTGCCAAATCTACACTATAGCTAAAAAGTAATATAAGTGAAAAGATAGAAAATATTCCACCTAACAATGCTGAAACAACACCAGATTCAAACATTTGAACAATTGAACTAATTCCACTTGCCCTCATAGTTAATTCACCTGTAGAATAATCTCTAAAAAAAGATACAGGCATATTTATCAATCTATCCCAAATAGCAGCTTGTAAATTTAGTGCAATTCTACCTTTTAGTTTAGCTACAGCAAATCCTCTTACTATTGTAAAAGATGCTATAGACAATGCTATGACTAGTAGCCCTGCAATTATCTCGAAAAGTTGTGTTTTATTTGATTCAGGTATAACCGAATCAAAAATTATTCCTGTAGCAATAGGAGTTGCTAAAGCTATAATACCTGTTAATATGCTCATAAATAACATTATCAAAAAGTTTCTTTTATTGTTAAAAATCATAAATGATGCTATATCTTTATAGTCTAGTTTTCTTTCAGGTAAAGGCTTGTAAAACATATAGGCATCTTCATCTATATCTTTTACACTATCTTTGTTTGCCAATGTAGTTGTATTATCTCTTAAGTTTATAATTTTATATTTATCATTAGCACTTTGAATAAGTGCAAGAGGAATACCATCTTTAGTAAAACCAAGTAGCACTCCATTATCACTCTCATACCATTTATATTCTAGTTTAATATTTCTAACTCTCACATTTGAAGCTTTAGAAATATCGCCTATTGGGTCTTGACTTGCTAAATTTTTTGGAAATTCTTTAATCTCAACCTCTAGCTCATCTCCTATTATTTTACAAACAGCTAAAAGTTCATCATCGTTACTATTGGTTAAAGTATTTTGATTGATAGATTTATCAAAAACAGATACTAGATTTAATAATGCATCATTTGTACTATTTAAATCTGTTTCTATCTTATCATTTAATTTATCTTGTTCTAGTTTTATATTCTCTTGTTTTTGTATAATGTACTGATGCAATAACTCCAATAAAATTTCTTCTCTATCTTTTTTTGTTTTAATCTCTTTCTCTACACTAAAATCTAAATTTATTTTTTCTATAAATTTATTTATATCATTTGAATTTAAATCTTTTTCATTAACTTCAACAATTTTAGCATTTATATTTCCAGCAACTGCCATAAATATATATTCTGAATTATCACTTGTAATATCACAACTAAAAAATATCTCACCCTTTGTAAAAGTATTAATATATTTTCTTGGTGATTCAAAACAATTTTTATTTTGTACAATAAAGATATTAATAGAACCCTCTTCTATGCAAAAGAATTTATCTGTATCGTCAAGTCTTAATGGGTTGTTTCCGCTCATTTGTATTAAAGTTGACATATCTATCCCCCAACTAATAAATTAGCGTATATGCCATCTATTTGTTTAAGTTCATCATGAACTCCAACTTGAACTATTTGTCCATTGTCTAGAACTATAATTTTATCTGAATCCCTAATTGTACTTAATCTATGAGCAATGATAATACAGGTACATCCTCTTTTTCTTATATTGTCATCTATTCTCATCTCAGTAATTGTATCTAAAGCACTTGTAGCCTCATCCATTATTAGTATAGATGGATTTTTTAATAATGCCCTAGCTATCTCAAATCTTTGTTTTTGTCCACCACTAAAATTTCGTCCACCTTCAGATATTACTGATTCATAAGCATCTGGTAGTTTTGCAATATCTTCATGAATACAAGCATCTTTACAGGCTTGTATTATCTCTGCTTCACCAATAGAATCATCCCAAAGTGATATATTTTCTCGTATAGTAGCATTAAACATATCGATTTGTTGATCTGCCAATGAAACTGAATTTAAAAATATTCTTTTATCAATTTCATCTATAGAGATACCATCTATCAATATTTCGCCATCCCATATATCATAAAGTCCACTTATAACTTTTGCTATTGTAGATTTTCCACAACCGCTTGGACCTACTATTGCTACTCTTTGTGTTGGTTTTATCGATAGATTAAAATTCTGTATTAAAGGTGCCTCCATTTGGCTATATCCAAAACTAACATTTTTAAGCTCAACTTTTCCATCAAATTTTACTTTAGAAGTTGTAATCTTATTTGTATCTATTTGCATTGAGCCATCTTTAACAGGATATTTTAATACATCATCTATATAATTCATAGTACCTTCAAGATTTTTAATAGTCGCACTCAATCCCATTAGTCCATTTACAGGCGCACTAAAACTTTGCATTAGAGCTTGAAAAGCAACCAACATACCTATTGTCATCTCTCCATCCATAACTCTTAATGAACCAACAAAATATATTAAAGTAACATTGATAGTTGTAAACAGTATAGGTATCACTGAAACAGATTGATTTATACCAACCATAGCATTTGCAGTATTTATTGTTTTTGCTTGATAACCTGCCCATTTTATAAAAAAATCATTTTCTCCGCCAGTAGCTTTTAGTGTTTCAATACTTTGAATACCATTCATACTTGTACCTATTAATTTACCACCATCTATATTTGCTTTTTGACTATAATGTGTAATCATCTTTGTTGAATATTTAAATACTAAAATATTAACCATAACAAAAGATATACTAATAAGTGTCAATACCCAGTCATAATAAAACATCAAACTAGCATAAAAAAACATACTTACAACTCCTATCGTATTGATAGATAATTGCCCTGATAAAACAGAAGCGACCTCATCATTTAATGATATTCTATTCCCTATATCTCCTGCCATTCGTTGATTGAAAAACTCCATAGGTAGCCTAATAATATGCCAAAAAAGTTTACTCGATTCGCTAATAGATATTTTATTTTCCATCTTTAAAAGATAGTATTGTTGTAAAAAATTTAAACCCGCTGTTACTATAATAGTACCTATCATAAAAAATATCAAAGGGATTATCCACTCCTTCATCCCACCAATTAAATAATCATCTACAAATATTTTACTAAATATAGGTATAAGAAGTCCAGGGACTGTTAGTAAAATACCTGCTAAAATACTAATAGATAAAGGTGATATTGAACCTTTTAGTCTTCTAGCAAGAGAGAGTATCATAGATGGTTTTTTACCGTCTGCTATAAAATCATCACTTTTTTCAAATGTTAGCACTACCCCTGTAAAGGAGCTATCAAACTCATCCCAACTTATAACTTTTTTACCAGAAGCTGGATCATTTATATAAACCTCATTTTTATCATTAAATCCTTCTAATACAACAAAATGATTGAAGTTCCAAAACAATATTACAGGAAAAGTGATATTTTTTATATCTTCAGGCTCTTTTCTAAAACCTTTTGCAATCATACCTAAATCTCTTGCAGCTTTTAAAATATTTGAAGCTTTACTCCCATCTGTTGAAACACCACATTTTACCCTTAATACTTCAAGTGGTCGATATTTCCCATAATATCTAAGTATCATACTTAAAGCTGCTGCGCCACACTCTACAGCTTCCATTTGCAATGTTGTAGGTGTATTTACAATTTTATTTTGAGACATTTTATAAGCCTAATTTATTTTCTAAATATGGTATAACAAAAGATATAGGTTTTTGTTTTTTAACAGCAACTTGCACTTGGCATATTGTTCCACTTGTGATATAAACTTTAGGACCTTTTGAAGATGACCATTTAAGTTTACTAAATGTATTATTATCTTTTTGTAGCGTTGCATAAACTATGATAGGGGAACCATTTTGAACAAATGATTGTGCTAAATCTTCATTTTTAATTATATTCATTATAGCTTTAGATGAAGCTGGAAATTCTGATACAAAATCAACTTTACCCTCTATAAAACCATATTCTTGTTTTTTTATATTTGATGGAGAGATTTGAGCCATCATATCATTTTGTACTAATTTACCTTTTAATGCAGGTATAAAAAATACTGCTCGTAAATTATCTCCAACTCCATTTGTATTTGAACTATTTTCAACAATAGCAATATGCCATCCTCCTCCTACAACCGTACCTTGAGCTACATTAAGTTCCATAATCTTACCTGAAAAATTACTTTTAATATTACTTTCAAGTATCAAGTTTTGTCTTAATTGTCTTAACTCTCTTTTGGCATCTATTATTCGTTGTTCAAATTGTGAAAGTTCATTTTCTAACGCTCTTTTTTTTTGAAAAGCTTCAATATTTTTAACAGATAAGCTATTGATTAAATTAGTAAGTTCCATATCTGTTTTCTCAAGATTATTTTGAGTATTTGTTAAATTTTCTTTTGTAATCAATCCTTTTGAATAGAGTTCTGTTTGTGAATTGATTTTTAAACCTATCTCTTTATATCTCTTTTTAGTCATAGCTATTTGTAATTTTATCTCATCTTTTTGTTTTTTAAATATAGAAAAATTCAATCTTAAATCATTTTGACCTATTTTAGATGATTCTTCTTTTTTTTCTTGAAGTTTCAATAAAGTATCTTCTTTAGTTTTAATTGTCAATTGCTCCCGCTTATGAAGTACTTTTGCTATAATTTGGTCTTTTTCAATCTCATCTCCAACCTCAACATATAGTTCAGATATCATACCTGTAGTTGTAGAATATATATTTGACATACCAGAAAGTTTCATAATCAACCCTGTCCCATTTACTTTGGTAGTTATTGTCCCATAAAATCCCCAAACTACAGTAAATGCAATAATCAAGCCAAATGTAAGTAACGCTAGCCAACCTTTTGAAGATACCTGCTTGACCAATGTGTCTAACTGCTCAGGTGATGATAACTTTGCTAGTGCTGATTTTCTAAATATCTCTTGTGCCATATTATCTATCCTTATAATTTACTGCAAATTCATTGCCATTTTTACTTAGTAATGTTTGTGTATAGTATTTTAATTGTGTTAATTGTAGTGAAAAGCTATATAAATAATTTATTATATTAAGTTTAACAGAAGATAAAGATTCTTGTGTTTGTATAATATCAAGTGTTGTTGCCATACCTAATTTATATTTATCTTTCTCATCTTGGAGTATCTCTTTATATATTTTAAGACTTTTTTGAATTTGCTGATATTGACCTACTGTAGTTTTAATCTTATTTATATGTTGTTCTAATTCAAAATGTGCATCTTTTTTTATTTTTTCAATTGAAAGTTTATGTTGTTTATATTGTGACAATGAAGATACATATTGCCCTTTTTTATTGTTCTTATTTAGATTAAATTTATAATTTAAAGAGAACTCTACAATATGACCCTCTCTATCATTTGATGCAAGATTGGGTATAGATATTGCACTGTTTTTATTTTGACTGTTAGATGAAAGATTTATATTAAAATCTAAATCATCTTTTATATTATCTTTTGATATATCTAAAGATAATTGTGATTTTTTCAATTCCATATTAAGAATTTTTAAATCAACTCTATTATCATCTAATAACTGATGATAAATATTAGATGATGATAAAATTGTAGATTTATCCTTAGCTATTTGAAAAAAGTTATCAGTAGGATTTGTTAATTTTGCACATTGTTTAAGCGAAATATCCATAGCTATACATAAAAGATTGCGACCATTTGCCAAATCATTTTTAGAAGTTATCATAGATAAATTTTTACTTATTACACTTGCTAAAGGTTGTTTTAAATCAGATTTTGGTTTTTCATCTGCATTTGTCAATATCTGTATCTCTTCATATAATTTATCTGCTCTTTGTTTAGATAATTTATTTAACTCATAAGCTTTATATAGTTTCACCCAGTTAAAATATGCACTAATCGTTTCTAAAATAGTAGTTGATATTTTTTGTTGATAATTTAGTTTGCCTATCTCTATATCTATATCTGACAATTCAAGGTTTCCGCCAACTATTCTTTTGGTATTATTTTTTAAAAGAGGATAAGAGATATTTAGATATATATTTTCATCACTTGTTTTTTGGTATTGCTCTACATCATTATAGTTGTATCTCAAACCACTACTAAGTGTTATCCCACTTAAATAATACTTTTTTATCCCAAGGTTAAATTGATTTGTTTTAGTAGTACTTTCTGTTTTAGGATCTATTAGAACACTGTTTTGTGATTTTGTAGTTTTTGTAGAAATATTTGTCGTTACTATAGGATCAAAAACTTCTTTATTTGATGATTTTAATCCTTTTAAATAGTTCAAATTCTCTTTTTTTATCTTTATATTTTGATTTGCACTTAGTGTAGTATCTATAACATCTTTTAAAGATAATGCTAAAAGTTCACTATAACTTAAAATCAACAAAGTTAAAATAATATTTCTATATAATATTTTCACAATCAATACTTTTGTGATACATCATTATGATACAACTCTTTGGTGATACCTATTATGTCAATAGATGGGTCCCAATTTATACTTTGTGCTGTTTTTAGATTTAGTGCCAAGATGGTTGGGTCTTCAAAAAACATACTTTGATTTTTTATTAAACCACCATTTAAAGTTTTGATAATTGCTTTTGCATGAAAAGCCCCTATATATTTAAAATTATCATTTGAAATACCCATCAAGACACCATTTTCAATAGCTACACTACCACTTTGATAAAAAGTTGGTATTTGATTTTGATTAATATCTGATATAAAATATTTTAAATCTTTTTCACTATATATCTGATTTGTAGTAAGATAGATAGATTCACATAAAGTAGAAAGTTTTTTGTAGCATTTTATTAGCTCTTGCTTCTCTTTATTTAAATCTTGATTTGGTTCTACAGCACAAGTTTTAAGATGAAAATTATACTTTTTAGCCATCTGTTTTGCATCATCAAGTGCTGCATAACTTTTACCTGCATCACTATTGTGATACACCAATCCCATATTTTTAAAACCAAATATTTTATGAAATAATGTAATTTGTTTTATATATTTGTTTTCATCAACAATAGTATGAATATAATCATATCCACTATTTTTTGCACTTTTAATGATTTTTGCACCTATAGGGTTGTTTGAACCCAATACAAAAGTATTTTTATCTATATTATTATGAGATAAGTCTTGCCCTGCCCAAGTACCAAAAGCCAAAACCAAATCTATATCATTTTTTATTTTGATTCTATTTTGTATCTTTTTAATATTTTCAGTTCGCTGTTTACTATCCCAGTCACTACTATAAAATAATTCTTTTTTAAATTCCAAATAATCACTTTGCACATTTAAAGCAAGATAATCCCACAACTCTTTTGAATTTGTAAATCTTTTTAAATCTATAGGTTCTACCCAACCGTAATTTGATAAAGTTTTTACCAATGCCTTAAACACTTGTGTATATTCAGGAAACTCTCCCCCTTGATAATACGCCACAATTTTTTTTGTTTTAAGTGTGTTTTTTGGTTCATACTCTTTATTTATCTCTTGTGCGTAAGTTAAAGTTAAAGTAGATACTAAAATAAATATCAAGTTTGATAGTTTTTTTATCATATTACAAGCTCCTTTTTTAGTGTTTCTATTTTACTTTCCTCTTTTTTATAAATCAAAAGCTAAAGTTTGTGTGTTTATATAAAATTATAATATACTGCTGACTAAATGGTGACAGAAAATAAGATTTCCATCTCGTCCCCATTCTCCTGAATGGGGATGTATATCTTTTGGATATAACTATATGCGTTACCAATCAGGAGATTGGGAACGAGTTATATTCGATATTTAGATTTTAAAAGAAGTGTCGACCGCTAGGTAGGTCCCCAGTCTCTAAATAGTGAGCAAGCTCTTTATCGCTTTGTGCGCTTCTACGATCTACCCCCGCTTGCCACCAATCCATGAATTTACCGCCACCAACAACCCTATCTAATTCATCATCACTAAGCTCTTGATTTTTTATATCTTCATCGCTTACTCCATGAGTTTTTAGAAAATCTAGTATCGCTTTACTATCTTTAGTTTCTACCATTTTGTTATACTCCAAAGCTAGATTTTCATCTGCTTTTAACATCTCTTCAAATTTTTTTATCGTTTCCATCTTTTACCTTTATGTTGTCCTCTATTAGAATATATCAATCAGCTTCTTCTACCATTTTAAAACCCGCCACGGCAGTTACAACTGCTACACATCCTAAGAATATAATTACTCCGCAGCCGCCATTAACACCATCCAATTCTTCATCACTAAGTTCTCTATTTGTTAAAGATTGTATATCTTTATTACTCACCCCATGCTCTTTCATAAAATCTATTATTGCATTTTCATTATTTAATTTGGTAAGTTCTAAATATCTAGCATATAGTTCTTTATCTGCTTGTATTTTTGTATTAAATTTTTGTATAGTTGGTGCATTATCTAAAATCTCAGTTCTTTTCTGTAAAAATTGTATATTTTCATCACTTACACCATGACTTTTCATAAAGTTAACTATCTTTTCACTATCTTTAGTTTCTAGTAAGCTTTGATACTCTACAGCAAGATTTTCATCTGCTTTTAATATCTCTTCAGATGTTACTATCGTTTCCATATTTTACCTTTTTTATGTTATATTTAACTTTTAGTAGGACAGTCTGGGCATTTAGCATTTGGACACTGTGCACATGGTGATTTACTAAGTAAAGTGTTCCATAAATCACTCCAAGAGAAACCACCAGTAACTCTATCAAGTTCATCATCACTAAGTTCTCTATTTGCTAAATCTTTTATATCTTCAACGCTAACACCATTGTTTTTCATAAAACTTATTATAGCATCACTATTTTTAGATACAACTAATTTTTTATATTCAACATTTAGATTTTCATCTGATTTTAACATCTCTTTAAAATTTTTTATCGTTTCCATTATTTTTCCTTTTTTTATAAATCAAAAGCTAAAGCTTGTGTGTTTATATAAGATTATAATATACTGCTGACTAAATGGTGACGGAAAATTAGATAAATTAATTTAGTAATCTTTTTTTAATAA
>DAOVXU010000131.1 GCA_030635995.1 Arcobacter sp.
AATGGAACGCGAGAACGATTCATTGAGACAGGAGAACGACAGTCTGTTAGATGAAATGGACGACTTGAGGCAGACGCACGAAGACGCTGAAAGAGACAGGATGCCGATGAGTGAGGCAGACAGAGAAATGCTGCAAAACAATCCTGAGCGATACCGTGAGAAGATGCGGGCTGAGGATAGGCGAAAAGCAGCTGATGAATCCAAACGTAACCAGCGGAATGACAGTAGGATGAATGCTATGATCTCCAAATGCAAGGATTTACCTGGCTATGATAAGCTAGAAGCTGAGATTGGAGAAATGGCACAGAAGCGGTGGATAGGCAAAGACCCGGAAGCTATCCCGTTCATGTATTATGCTGCTTTAGGTCAAAAGACAGGTGACATATCGAAAAAGGCTAGGAGCGAAGGTTTCAAAGAGGGTTATTCAAGGGCTAAGACAGAGCTTAGTAAGCATGTTGAGGCCGGTGGTATAAGCACGGCTCCTGGTGAGGCAGGTGACCTTACTAAAGCACAGATAGACGGTATGAGTGAGGAAGAACTGGCTAAAACCGTGAAAGATCACGGATATTGATATATGTAGTATATTCTGAGAGGAAAAGGATGGTGAAATAAATTATGGCTACTATCATCAATCCGGCGGCGTTAACGACTACTGCAACGCAGTATCTTTTGGGTAAGTATTTAAAGTATTTTTTTATTATTTTAATTTCATTAGAACTATTTTTTATAGGTTTTGATTTTTTACAGCATATGACCTCTTTACCAAATTCTGCGAATTTACAACTTTTATATCTTTTATACAATGGATTTTTTATATTAACTATAACTTTGCCATTATCTATTGTATTTGCATGGATTGTTACCCTTACATTTTTAATAAAAGAGAATATCTTAGTAAGTTTTTATGCTTTAGGTGTATCTAAAAAACAAGTTATTGTACCTGTATTAATAAGTTCTTCAATTTTAACTTTTATATTGATTTTATTACAAACTACACCTCTTGCTTATGCTTATGAACAAAAAGGTAAGATTTTAAAAAATAAATTTTTTGTAAATGAAAAATCTAATATTCTTTTAAAGTATAATGATAATTTTGTATATTTTGATAAATTATATCCTTTAGAAAAAAAAGCTGTAGATATTCGTATTTTTAAAGTAAAAGATAATCAGCTTATTCAAACAATAATTGCAAAAAAAGCATATTATCAAAATAATAAATGGTATGTAGTTGATGCTAAAATTATAACTAGACCTAAGCACCTTTATTGGGATACTTCAAAACTAACTATAACCTATGAAAAATTTCTTTATACGCTTGACGGCTTTAAACCTGAGATAATAAATAATGTTTATAAATCTAAAGTTCAATATTCTATATCAGATGCGATCTCTACTATTTTATTATTTGAACAACAAGGATTAAATACAAATAAAATAAAAGCAATCTTATATGCAAAACTATTTATACCATTTTTTGTTGTTGCCCTTATAGTTTTAATATTTACATATAGTGATGTTAGTAGTCGTTTTTTTAAAATGGGTCAGTTTATATCTATGGGTATATTTATAACATTAATAATATGGGGAATATTATTTTTACTTCAAAAGATTGCTGTGGCAAATATGATAAATTCTGAATTGGCACTATTAGTTCCTCTTTTATTATTATTTACTTTTAGTTGGCTTCAGTTTAACAAAAAGGTATTATGATGTTTCAACTTATTGGAGCTAGTACTTTATCTTTAGGAAAATATATAAGTGCATTTGGTGTATTTATTCTGTTTCAATTATCAATATTGCCACTGTTTTTTACTAGAATTAGATTTAAAAGAGTTATAAAAGAGATTTCAATTATAGGAGTAGGAACTGCTGGGGTTATTGTATTAACTGCATTTTTTACAGGTATGGTTGAGGCTATTCAATTATATTCAGGATTTCATAGATTTGGGATAGAGGGATTTATGGGCTATACAATATTTTTATCTATTACAAAAGAGTTAGGTCCTGTTTTTGGTAGTTTGATGTTGATATCTCGAGCTGTGTCATCTATGGCAGCAGAATTAGGGACTATGAGAGTTACTGAACAAATTGATGCTATTGAAACTTTAGCTATTGATTCTAAAGAGTTACTTATAATTCCTAAAATAATTGCTACAACTATATCTTTGCCTATTTTAGTAATATTATTTGATTTTGTTGGAAACTATAGTGCATTTTTAATATCAACATATGTTTTAGGGATTAATCCTATAACATACCAAGATGTTATTTTACAAAATTTACTTTTAACAGATATTTATAGTGGGGTTATAAAAGCTTTTATTTTTGGATATGTGGTAAGTGCAATTGGTACGTATATGGGATATATTACAAGAGGTGGAGCAAAAGGTGTTGGTGAGGCAACAACTAAAGCTGTTGTATATTCATCAGTTGCAGTTTTTGTTTTAAACTATCTTATCTCTTCACTATTTTTAATGTTAGGTTGGTAAAGGTAATTAATGGAAAAGATTAAAGCTTATGGCATATGTTTATACAAAAAAGATAAAAATAGATGCAAAATATTATTATGCAAGTCTGTAAAAAGTGAAAAAAGATGGGGATTTTTAAAAGGTGTTGAGTTAAAACATGAATCTATAATACAAACAGCTGTTAGAGAATTTACAGAAGAATCTAGTATCCCTATAGAAAAAAATATTTTAGAAGATTATATTTTTCAAAAAAATGAATTTAAAGATATAGGTATATATTTAGCAAATGCAAAACATATAGAAGATATAAATAAATATTTTCATCAAGATACTTTATATAATGGATATTTGTCTTGTGAAAATTCAAAAGTAAAATTTTTTGATATAGATAAACTTCCTCTTATTAAAAAGAAACAAGAAAAAATAGCAAAAGAAATTATAGAAATATTAACGGCAAATTAGTTACAATGCAATTAAATTAATATTTATGAAGGTTACATTATGACAGATCAAACTAATGCACTACATTTTGGATATGAAAAAGATTCTCAAGGAACTATGGTAGTTCCTATTTATATGAGTACTGCTTATGAGTTTAAAAATAGTGAGCATGCTGCAAATTTATTTAATTTAAAAGAGTTAGGAAATATCTATACAAGACTTATGAATCCAACATCAGCAGTTTTTGAAAAAAGATTTGCTCAAATTGAAGGTGGAGTTGCTGCAATTGCAACAGCTAGTGGGATGAGTGCTATTTTTTCTACTATTGTAAATTTATGTGAATCAGGGGATAATATTCTTGTTGCATCTGCTGTTTATGGGGGAACTTCAACTTTAACTAGCCATACTATAAAAAGAATGGGTATAGAAGCTAGAACATTTGATGTTTCTAATGGTTTAAATTTAGAAGAGTTAATTGATAAAAAAACAAAATTAATTCTTTTTGAATCATTATCAAATCCAAGTCTTAGTGTTGCAGATTTTGATACTATTGTAGAAATTGCAAATAGATATAATATCATAACAGTAGTTGATAATACAGTTGCAACTCCAGTACTTTGTAAGCCAATAGAACTTGGATGTGATATCGTTGTACATAGCACTTCAAAATATACAGGTGGGCAAGGTTTAGCACTTGGTGGGATTATTGTTGAGGGTGAAAGTTGTGAAGCTAAAATAAAGAATAATCCAAGATATAACCATTTTAATGAACCAGATGAGAGTTATCACGGACTTATCTATACTCAGTTACCATTTCCATCTTTTACGATGAGAATTTTACTTTGTGTTTTAAGAGATTTAGGAGCGACACCTAGCCCATTTAATAGTTGGCTTATGATTCAAGGGCTTGAAACATTAAGTTTAAGGATAAAAGAACACAGTAAAAATGCACTTAAAATTGCTCAATTTTTAGATAATCATCCTAAAATTAAAAAAGTTAATTATCCACTTTTGCAAAGTGATGCTAATTATGAAAAAGTGGTTAAATATTTTAAAGATGGAGCAAGTGGACTTCTTAGTTTTGAAGTTGAAGATTATGATACTGCTCATAAAATTGCTGATGGTACAGATATATTTAGTGTTGTTGTAAATATAGGAGATAGTAAATCTCTTATAGTTCATCCCGCTTCAACTACACATCAACAACTTTCAAAAGATGAATTAATATCTGCTGGTATTAGTGATAGTTTAGTAAGATTGAGTATTGGTTTAGAAGATGCTGATGATTTAATTGCTGATTTAGAAAAAGCTATAGGATAGATTGAAAACTATATGATTATTGAAACAAAAAAAGCAATTTTTGATGAGCCTTTATATTTAGAAAGTGGTCGTATCCTTCAGCCTTTTGAAATACAGTATGAAACTTATGGAACATTAAATAAAGATAAATCAAATGTCGTTATTATTACCCATGCTTTAAGTGGAAGTCATCATGTTGCTGGTACCTATGAAGGTGAGAGAAAAGCAGGGTGGTGGGATAAATTAATAGGGGATGGAAAAGCTGTCGATACAACTAAAGATTTTGTAATCTGTATGAATAACATTGGTTCTTGTTTTGGTTCAACATCTCCACAAAGTATCCATCCAACTACAAAAGAACCTTATAGATTTAAATTCCCAGTTTTAACAATAAGTGATATTGTAAAAGCACAAGTTAGAGTTTTGAACTCTTTAGGAATTTATAATGTAAAAGCTATAATTGGTGGAAGTATGGGTGGTATGCAAGCGTTATGTTATGCTATTGAGTATCCAACTTTTGCAAAAGATATAGTAGCCCTTGCAACAACAGCATATACAAGACCTTGGGCAATTGCATTTAATAAAGTAACAGTAGAAGCTATACGAAATGATCCAGAATTTAAAGATGGATATTATGATCCTAAAGATATAGAAAAAAATGGTTTAAATGGTTTAGCAATAGGACGAATGGCAGGACATATATCATATTTATCGCCTACAAGTATGGATGATAAATTTGGTAGAAGATATGTAGAACAAGATGGGTTATATGAGCTTTTTGGTAGATTTGAAGTTGAAAGATATCTTGAGTACAATGGATATAACTTTCCTAAAAATTTTGATCCTCTTAGTTATTTATATATTGCAAAAACAATGAATATTTTTAATGCTTCAAGAGGAAGTGATACTTTAGCTCAAAGTTTAGATAAAATTAAATCAAACCTTCATCTTATATCTTTTAGTGGAGATATGC
>DAOVXU010000077.1 GCA_030635995.1 Arcobacter sp.
ATTATGGGTATGTAAATTTTGATGATTTACTTTTAAATATGATAGCTATTCAAAAAAAAAAAGAATTTCATTTTCATGAAATTTTAGTAGATGAATATCAAGATACGAATCCTCTTCAAGGTAAACTTTTGGAAGGATTTAAACCTAAAAGCTTATTTTGTGTTGGGGATTATGACCAAAGTATTTATGCTTTTAATGGTAGTGATATAGGGATAATCTCATCATTTTCTACAAGATATAACAATAGCAATCTACATACTTTAACTAAAAACTACCGTTCAACAAAACCAATCTTAGATTTAGCAAATAAAGTTATAGAACATAATGAAAGAATATATGAAAAAAAGTTAGAAGTTGTTAGAACACAAAATGATCACTCCCCTACCCTTTTAGCTTTTGATGAACTTTATACTCAATATGAATTTATTTCAAAAAATATACAAAAGTCACTAACCCCTCATAATGAGATAGCTGTAATATATAGAAATAACTCTAGTGCAGATGGAATAGAAGCCAATTTAAGAGACTTAGATATAAAATCAAAAAGAAAAGGTGGTCATAGTTTTTTTGATAGTCGTGAGATAAAAGCAACTCTTGATATGTTGGTTCTTACAACAAATCCAAATGATATGATGGCTTTTATCCACCTTATAGAATATGGTAAAAATATAGGAAAAGCAATAGCAAAAGATATTTTTGATGCTTTAATAATGCTTGGAAATGGTAATTTATCAAAAGGATTACTTAATCCTGACGAATCTATAAAAACACCTTATATTAGTACAAAAACTACAAATATTCAACTTGGTCTATTTGATGATTTCTTAGAGATGGGAAGTTTAGCAAAATTTAAAGATTCTGGATTTAATGAAAATTTTTTGGGAAATCCAATGCTAAAACATCCAAAACTTTCAAAAGAGGGTGGAGAATTTTTATATAAATTTTATATATTATTTAAAGAGTTAAAAAGGATGAAAAATCCTGCAAATTTAGTTGATCATATTAAAAAAAGTAAATTTTTTCTAGATATTCTTGATACACTATCTACAAAAAGAGCAAAACAAAAAGATGGCTCTATAAATGAGGGACTAAAACAAAGAACTTTATCAAAATGTAATAGAAGAGTTGAGATCCTAAAAAGATTGGCCCATAAACATACAAATATCAAAAACTTCTTAAATGCTATGATTTTAGGTGGTGGAGAGCTTAGTGAAGGGGAAGGGGTGAATCTTCTATCAATTCATGCAAGTAAAGGTTTGGAGTTTAAAGAGGTCTATATAATCGACCTTATGGATGGTAGATTTCCAAATAGAACTTTGATGAGTAAAGGTGGTTCTTTAGATGAAGAGCGAAGACTATTTTATGTAGCAGTTACAAGAGCCAAAGATATTTTATACTTAAGTTATGCAAAATATGATAGAATAAAAAAAATTGATTTTGTATATAGCCCTTTTTTAGTAGAATCAGGACTTATAAAAAAAGAAAATCCCAATGAGGAAGAATGATGAGTGAAAAATTAAAAGATTTAATAATATCTTATATCTATGTTATATCAAACCAACCAGTAAAACTGCAAGAGCTTTTAAGTGCAAACCAATCCTTTAATGAAGGGATGCATCTAGATGGTAAAAAATTAGGTTTTAGATTAAAAATAGGTAGAGCATATCTTATATTTTTAATTATTATAAATATAATTATGATTCCAATAGCTTTAATAACTCATGAGCTATTTAAGTTAGCTGATTGTCATCTTTCTATACTTGTAGCAATATTTATTACTGGAATTATTTTTGCCTCTTTTGGTTTATTTAAAGATGCAATGAGTGATGAAGTTGCTAAAAAAAGGATACAGATGATGTGGAAATTACATTTTCCACACTTTGCATTTGAAGAATATAATACACAAGTGAGTCAAATATATACACAATCTATTGAAGAAAATATTAAAAAACAAGATTTAGAAAGATATATTTTAAATAAATTGTCAGATTAACTTATGTTTAAACTATCACTTACTAAAAGATACATACCAGCTATACTATTACTAGTGATATTTATCATCTTTTCCCATGTTTTAATAAGTAATGTTGTAAAATCAAATAAAGAACTGGCAAGAATTATTAATATAAGTGGTAAGCAAAGAATGCTATCTCAGAGATTGATAGTTTTAGGACAAGCTTATTATGAAAATTATAATAAAATAAAACCTTTTAAAAAGACTTTAGAAGAGATTCAATCTGCTCATAAATATCTTATATCAAAAATTATAACTGAACAATTAAATAATATATATTTTAAACAAAATTTAGATAAAAATTTATCAAAATATTTAAAACATTTCCAAAATCTGCTTACTTTACATAATCCTCTATTTTTAAAACAAGCAAGAGAAGATTCCCTTGCTATATTAATTCAACTTGATAGTGTAGTAAAAGAATATGAAAGATATTCTGAACAAAAATTAGAAATAGCATCACAATATGAATTTTATTTAATGGTAGCAACACTATTGATTTTATTACTTGAAGTGATATTTATCTTTAGACCAGCAGCACAACAAATAGATAAAAATACAAAAAAACTAATCAAAAATAAAGAGTATGAAGAGACAGTAATAGAATCAAATAATAATGCAATTATTGCTATAGATTGGACAGGAAAAATCACAACATACAATCAAAAAGCAGTAGAGATATTTGGTTGGACAAAAGAGGAGATGATAGGTACAAGAGATCTTTTAAATATTATCCCACCTAAATATAAAAAAATACATACTGATGCTTCAGATAAATATCTAAAGACAGGTAATTCTTGTGGTATATTGGGTACTACAAGAGAACTAGAGGGAATTAAGAAAGATGGTACTATCTTCCCAATTAAAATATCTTTTGGTTCAAAATATAAACTTAAAAATACAATTGTTGTGGCAAATATATTAGATATAACAAAAGAGAAAAAACAAAACGATATACTAATACAACAATCAAAAATGGCTTCAATCGGTGAGATGATAGAAAATATTTCTCATCAATGGAGGCAACCATTAAGTGTCATTAGTACATCTGCTAGTGGATTACAATTAGAAAAAGAGTATGGATTATTAAAAGATGAAGTTTTAGATAAAAGATTAGAAACTATTGTAAACAATACAAATTCTTTATCAAAAACTATTGATGATTTTAGAAACTTTTTCCAACAATCAGAAAATAAAGAGAAATTCAATTTTGATGATATATTAATTCAAGTAGAAAATATTGCAACTTCAACTTTTAAAGATAATAATATATCATTAATTAAAAATTATGAAAATAATATTTATTGTGTAGGATTTGCAAATGAATTATTACAAGTAATAATCAATATTTTCAACAATGCAAAAGATATATTAATTAATAAAAAAATTGATAAAAAAATTATTAAAATGGTTATCTCTTTAGAAAATAAACATATAATTATTAAAATATATGATAATGCTGGTGGGATAGCAGATGATATTTTACCTAAAATATTTGAACCATATATTACAACTAAACATCAAAGTCAAGGTACAGGATTGGGACTTTATATGTCAAGTGAAATTATCACTAATCAGTTTCATGGAATTTTACAAGCATCAAATCAATACTTTTCAGTAGATAATATTGAATATTATGGTGCATGTTTTGAGATAGATATACCATCAAATATATAGTTAATTCTTTTTAATCCTAAAGAATTTTTTTATTTTTAAAATACCAAGTTGAATACCACTATATCTCATAAGTTTTGCCACTTTTTTCCATTCACTTTTTTCATAGCATGGACTTGGACAAGTTCTACATCTTGGTTTTGGGTCATGAGGGCATTCAATCAATCTATCAAAAGAGTAGTGAATTAAATGGATACAATCTTCACATAACTCTAAATCTGTATTTATTTTTTCATCATTATATATTAACTGTTTACAATGATGTTTTTGATTTTTATGATTATCCATACAATGAAGTTCAAAAAACTTTTTTAATGTTTCAATTTCACTTTTAAATTTATCAGTTTGCATCTATTTTATACTAATTACTTTAGAGGCACTATTTAAAATAATTTCCGTTTTTTGTTGCCAAAGTTTACCAAAAGATATTTTTTCATCTTTTGAAGCAACCCCTTGCATCATCTTTTTCATCAATTCATTCATCAAAGGATCACCTTGAATTTGACTTGGATTGTATGAAACTTCTACACTATCTCCATTGTCTAATCGTTGAAATTTTACATTTGAAGATATATCAGCATTAAATTGCATTAAATCGTGTCTTGCAAAATTTCCATTTAAACCTTTAAATCCAGATGTTTCAGTAGCACCTGTAATCTGAGTAATAACAGAAGCTATCACACCTGCAACACCAACTAAAGCATCATCTTTAAAACTTACAAAAATATCACCTCTTTTTGGTATCTCATCTTTATATAAAGCTTTTAAACCCTCTAAAATCATTAAATACGCACCTGCAACTGTTGGACAGCTATGCCCTGCACTTTTAACTACATCAAGATATGAATATTCAATAATACCATCTTCAAATGTACCTAAAAAATCAGATAATTCATCTTGAAGTGTAATTGTTTCAATTCTATTAAAAAAATCTGGATAGTTCATATTAGCTACATCCACTACCACATGATGTTGCAGAAAAATCAGTTGAGCTATTTGCCCCAGCTTTTTTACTAAAAACCATTTGACTTAAACCACTTGGAAGATCACCATAAGTATAATCAAATTCATTTTCAATCTTAGGAAAAAGTCCCATAGGTGCACAATGATTTAACATAACTAATTGTTCCCCTTCTTGTAGTACTGCCAATCCTGCCATTGCATTTACCATAGGATGACCACCCTCAACTGTACTAAATTGATATGTTGTAATATTTCCAATATTACCTTTAAAAAATTCTACTGTTGCATTTGCAACTTCTATACTCTGAGCATTTTCTAACTCTAAATTCATTTATAAACCCTTAACTTTTATTTTGTGTCATTATAGTTAAATAATACCTAACAAAAGATTAATGAGATTTTGGATAAAATCTCTAAAAATTAAAAATGGAGTTCATATTTATGACATTTACAACAAATAAAATAGATGAAGCAAACGCAACTATTACAGGAACAATTTCAGCAGAAGTTGTAGCATCAAATTTAGACAAAGTAGCTAAACAAGCTGCAAAAACAATGGATATTCAAGGTTTTAGAAAAGGTAAAGTACCTGTTTCTGTTATAAAACAAAGATATGCAGAAAAAATGACACAAGATGCTGAAGGTGAAGCATTAAGATCAATCTTAACAGATGCACTAGTTGAACTTAAAATTGACAATGCTGACCTTATTGGTGAACCAGCAATTACAAAATTTGATAAACAAGATGATAAAAGTATCAATATTGAGATTACAGTTAGTTGTAAACCACAATTTGATTTAGGTGATTACAAATCATTAGTACCTAAAATGACTGCTCCTAAAGTAACTGCTAAAGAGATTACAGAACAACTAAATGAGATGGCTTCTCAAGGTGTAGCTTTAACAAAAATCAAAAGAAAAAGAGCAGTAAAATCTGGTGATAATGCTGTAATTGATTTTGAAGGTTTTAAAGATGGTGTAGCATTTGATGGTGGTAAAGCTGAAGGTCATATTCTTGAAATTGGTTCAAACTCTTTTATTCCAGGATTTGAAGATCAACTTATTGGTATGAAATATGAAGAATCAAAAGAGATTGAAGTAACTTTTCCAGAAGATTATCAATCAAAAGATTTAGCAGGTGCTGATGTTGTATTTAAAGTAACATTAAATGAAATTCAAGAAAAAGTTGCAGCTGAACTTGATGATGAATTTGCTAAAAAAATGCTTCCTCAAGAGAAAGAAGCAACAATGGATATGTTAAAAGAGAAATTAGAAGAGCAACTTCTATCTCAAAAGAAAACTGCATATTTCAATGAAGAGATTAAATCAGTTTATACAGAAGCATTAGTTAAAGCTATTGATTTTGCAGTACCAACATCTGTATTAGACCAAGAGATTAACCAAGTTTTAAATGCTAAAGTTAAAGATATGAGTGAAGATGAGATAAAAGCACTTCAAGAAAATCCAGACGAAGTTAAGAAAATGCAAGAAGAGGCAAAACCAGATGCTCTTAATAGTGTTAAAGCTACATTTATTGTTGATGCACTTGCTAAAACTGAAGCTGTTGAAGTAACTGACCAAGAGGTAACACAAACAATCTATTATGAAGCGATGATGGGTGGTCAAGATGGTCAAGCTGTAATCAAACAATATGAAGAAGCTGGATATTTACCAATGATTAAAATGTCTATGATTGAATCTAAAGTTATGATTAAAATATTAGACGAAGCACTAGGAAAATAAGTTTATGTCATATGTACCAGTAGTAATTGAACAAACAGGAAGAGGTGAAAGAAGTTATGATATTTATTCAAGACTTCTTAAAGATAGAATTATTATGCTTAGTGGTGAAGTAAATGATGCTGTTGCATCTACTGTAGTTGCTCAGTTGTTATTTTTAGAAGCAGATGATCCAGAAAAAGATATTTATCTTTATATAAACTCTCCAGGTGGTGTTGTAACAGCTGGTATGAGTATGTTTGATACTATGAATTATATTAAACCTGATGTTTGTACTATCTGTATTGGTCAAGCTGCTTCTATGGGTGCATTTTTACTTGGTGCAGGAGCTAAAGGAAAAAGATTTTCTCTTCCAAATTCTAGAATTATGATACATCAACCATCTGGCGGTGCTCAAGGGCAATCAACTGATATCCAAATTCAAGCCAAAGAGATTCAAAGACTTAAAGATAATCTAAATGAACTTCTTGCTAAACATACAGGTCAAGATGTTAAGAAAATAGAAGAGGATACAGAAAGAGATAATTTTATGAGTGCTAATGAAGCTTGTGAGTATGGTCTTGTTGATAAAGTTATCGAACATCACGAATAGTAGTAGTAAATGATTAGACCAATATTAGTATATCCAGATCCAATATTAAGAAAAAAGTCTCAAGATGTAGAAGTTTTTGATGAAAAACTTCATACACTTTTAGATGATATGAATGATACTATGTTTGAATTTGGTGGTGTTGGTTTAGCTGCTGTCCAAATTGGTGTATTACTAAATGTACTGATTATTAATATCCCTATTGATGATCCAGATGATGAACAAAATACAGATGGGATTCAATTAGCTGAAAATCAAATAGAAGCTATAAATCCAAAGCTAATATACAAAGATGGTAAACAAACTTTCAATGAAGGGTGTTTAAGTGTCCCCGGTATTCATGAAGAGATCACAAGAGCAAATGATGTTACTATCAGCTATTGTGATAGATTTGGTGAAAAATATACAATTCAAGCAGATGGATTTTTAGCTGTTGCTTGGCAACATGAAATGGAACATTTCAGCGGTCATGTATTTATAGAAAATTTATCTTTTA
>DAOVXU010000056.1 GCA_030635995.1 Arcobacter sp.
CTACAAGTTTATGTAAAAGTTCCCTTTGAGAATACTCCTGCCCTACTTCAAGTTTTTGTACATTTTTCTTATATTCGTGAGGAGAACCTAAACCATAGTTTGCACTTACAGATGCTACACAAATAATATCTTCAAAAGTAAGAAGTGAAGCAGTAGTAGAAAGTCTAAGCCTTTCAAGTTCACTATTAATTGAACTGTCTTTTTCTATAAACAAATCTTGCCGAGGTATGTAAGCCTCAGGCTGATAATAATCATAATAAGATATAAAATATTCCACATGATTATCAGGGAAAAATCCTCTAAACTCAGAGTATAGTTGAGCTGCCAAAGTTTTGTTATGTGTCATAATCAAAGTTGGCATCTGAGTAGCTTCTATAACCTTAGCCATAGTATAGGTTTTACCACTTCCTGTAACACCTAATAAAGTGTTATATTTATTACCGTTAACAATACTTGCTGTTAATTGATCAATAGCTTCTGGCTGATCTCCCGCTGGAGAATATTGAGTGTGTACTTTAAATGGTGTCATGGTGTGGATTATATCTTTTTTTTGTGGTTATATGAATTAATATTGTGAATTGGTGTGATTATTTTGTGTTTAGATTGTTTGATGAATTTATTGATAGTATGTAAAATTATGTGATTTATTGGTGTATGGCTGCATATAGGCTGCCTGAGAATTTGTATATTAATTTTGATTATCTTTCGTAAATTTGGTTTCTAGAAATAAATGTTACATGAATATTACATAAGTTAGATATAATTATCAAATGATTACAAAAAATACTAAATATCAAATAAATAAGTTACTAAAGTATATGTTTCTAAGTATACTAGTATTTACCAATATTCTATTTGCAAAATCAATTAATTATACTCAACAAGAAATAGATTACATAAAACAAAATAAAACTATAAAAATTGCTATGCTTGATAATTTCAAGCCTTTTTCATTTTTTGAAAATAATAAACATCAAGGATTAAGTGTAGATATCTTAGAAAAAATATCTATACTAAGTGGTTTGAAATTTAATATACAAACTTCTTCATGGTCTACAGCCTTAAATAATTTTAAAGAAAAAAAAGTTGATATGATTAGTGGTATCTCTCAGACTAAAAAAAGAGAAAAATTTGCATTATTTAGTGAACCATTTTATGAAATACCAACATATGTATTTGGATTAAAAAGTGATAAAATATATAAAAACAATAATAACTTAAAAGGAAAAAGAGTAGGTGTCAATAAAGATATGTTTTATATTGATTCATTAAAAGAGTTAGGTATTAAAGTAGTAGAATACCCTAATAATAATCAAAAGGCAAAGGCATTAGCTTTTGGTAAAATTGATTATTATTTATCTAACTATACAACTGGATTAAAAGCTATTAGTAGTCAGTCCCTAACTAATATAAAACCATTAGATGAATTTAAAAGTATTAAAAAAGAAGATATAAGATATGCAATAAATAAGTACAATAAGATACTTCATAGTATTATTGAGAAGTCACTCAATAATATAAAAGAAAATAATATAAATTCTTTAATATATAAATGGATATTAGAAATAAAAGAGATAGAAGTTGTCAACTATATTAATTTAACAACTCCAGAAGAAGAGTATTTAAAACAAAAGAAAAAAATAACGATGTGTATTGATCCTGACTGGATGCCATTTGAAAAATTTGAAAATGGTAAACATATTGGTATGAGTGCGGAATATTTCAAAATATTTCAAAAAAATATTCCTACTTCTATAGAAGTTATTTATACAAATACATGGAGTCAGTCATTAGAATATGCTAAAAGTAGAAAATGTGATATTTTATCTTTAGCTATGGAGACACCTGAAAGAAAAGAATATTTAAATTTTACAAAACCATATTTAAGTGTTCCTGTAGTATTAGCAACAAAACTGAATATTACTTTTATTGATAAAATTAAATATTTGAAAAATAAAAAAATAGGTGTTGTAAAAAATGGTGCATTTAGTCAGCTATTAAAGAATGAATACAAAAATTTAGAAATTATAGAGATTGATACTGTTAATCAAGGATTACAAAAAGTTGAAAATGGTGAACTGTATGGTTTTGTTGATACGATTATATCAATTGGAAACCAATTACAAAATAATTTTACAGGAATGTTAAAGATATCTGCCAGATTTGATGAAAAAATGAATCTATCAATAGGTGTTAGAAATGATGATCCTGTTTTAGTTGGTATATTTGAAAAAATTATCCAAACTTTATCTGAAGAATCAAAATATAAAATATTAAATAAGTATATTTCTGTTAAATATGAAAAAGGTATTGATTATATATATCTTTGGTATATAATAGGAGTTCTTTTAATTATATTTTTAGCTTTTGCATATAAGCAATATATTTTAAGAAAACTAAATCATACTCTTGAAGAAAAAGTTGAAGATAGAACAAAAGAGCTTATTAAAAAAACTGAAGAGTTAGAACATAGTTTAAGAGAAGTCTCAGATTCAAAAAAGTTAATTGAAAATATTATTAATAATGCTCCAGTTAGAATATTTTGGAAAGATAAAAATAGTATATATTTAGGTGCTAACAAATTATTTTTAAATGATGCTGATCTAGAGGATAAAAGTCAAATTATAGGTAAAAGTGATTGGGATTTAAAATGGAAAATTGAAGCACAATCGTATATAGATGATGATAAATATGTTATGGATACGAGGGAATCAAAAATTCAATTTGAAGAAACACAAACATATGAAGATGGGTCAAAAATATATCTAGTAACATCAAAGATACCATTAATTGATGAGCACAATAATGTAATAGGTGTTTTAGGTATATATGATGATGTTACAAAACAAAAATTATTACAATCAGAGTTATTTAAAAAAGATTTACAATTATTTGAGCAATCAAAACTAGCTTCAATGGGAGAGATGATAGGAAATATAGCTCATCAATGGAGACAACCATTAGCTACTATAAATTCAAGCATAATAGGTATAAAAACAAAAATAGCGATGGAAAAATATGATTTATCAAAAGAAGAGGAAAGGGGGAGCTTTTTAATTCTTTTAAATACTAAATTTAATAGTATTGAAGATAATGTAGAACATCTATCAACAACTATAAATACTTTTCAAGATTTTATCAAAGAAAAAAAAGAGATTAAAAAGGTGATACTCCAAGATAGAATAGATTTGACATTGAATATACTTGAAGTTTCCCTATCAAATAATTTTATAGAGTTAAAAAATAATGTAGATTATAAAAAACCAATTGAAATAACTATGGTTATAGGTGAGCTTTCGCAAGTACTTACAAATATTATAAATAATGCAAAAGATGTATTAAAACAAAATAAAGTAGATAAACCTTGGATAGCAATATCTTTAGTAAAAAAAGAGAATATTGCTATTATAACTATTGAAGATAATGGTGGGGGGATACCTGATGATATAATGCCAAGAATCTTTGATCCATACTTTACAACTAAACATGAATCTCAAGGTACTGGTCTTGGACTTCATATGAGTTATAAAATAATAGTTGAGAGTTTAAAAGGTAGACTATGGGCTGAAAATACTAATAATGGTGCGAAATTTTTTATAGAGTTGTCACTAAGTTAAAACTAAACTTTTATAAAATACAACCTACAACTGCATATAGGCTGCCGAAACAATTATCAAAGAATAAAAATTATAATAGTTATTTTTAAGTATATAATCTTTTAATAATTTACTTTCTATTTCTAATGATTGAAATAAATATTTAGCTTGATATTCTAATACATTATGTAGGTGATTGTATGAAAGATTTGTATATTGTAAATTATTTGATTTATATTGAGCTTTTAATTGACAATAAAAATAGAAATCTAGAATTTCATTAATTATCATCAGTTTATTTAACTAGCCATATAATCTAAAGTAGCTTTTTGGAATAATGCAGAACGACTAATATGATGTTCTTTTGCATAATTATCTGCAATATCTAAAAAATTAGCTTGTACAGATATGTTAATCCTTTTTGTTTCATTTCCGAAATCTCTTATAATACCTTCTATAGATATATCTTCATCTATATCTTCAAAGTGAATACCCACACCATTTGCTATAAGTCTATAGTTTTTCAATTCTTTATTTGTGGCACTATTAAGTCTTTTAGTGTAAGTATATGGAACAGTTAAAACTCTAGTAGAATTTAACTCTATATACATTTTATCATCACCAAATCCAACTGATTTTATCAATAATTTATTGTTTAAAATACTCATCCCATGTTCCTTTTAATTTATCTTTATTTTTAGTTACTAATGATACTAACTTTTTTAATTCTTTACTATTTAAATTATAAGTATCTGTAACTTTTAACGATTCTATCTCAATTCTTGCATATGAATCACCTTTTTCAATATGAATATGTTCAGGTGTATGTTCATCACTAAAAAAGAAGAATCTATAACCATCTATTCTTAATACTGTTGGCATCTATATCCTTTGTGTAATTATACACACTTTTATATTTTATTTGACTTAATATAATCTAATAAATCCCATCAACAGCATTAACATTACTATTTCTACCACCATATGTAGCAGAATACAATCCTATTGAAAGTGTTTTATGATTATTTAAATTTTATTGATATATTTGATATCTTTTTGGTGTGTGGCTACATATAGGCTACCTTAAATTTAGTAATATTTTAAGTATATTATTAGTATAATCATTCATGAAAATAAAACTATTTCTTAAATTAATCTTAACTACTTTTTTATTATCAAATTTTTCAATCTTTGCAAAAGAATTAAAAAAAGTCTCTATTCAATTAAATTGGAAATATCAATTTGAATACGCAGGATTTATCATAGCAAAAGAAAAAGGGTTTTATGAAAAAATTGGATTTGATGTTAAACTAAAAGAATTTAATAATAATACAAATACACTAAAAGATATTATTAATAATAAGTCAACATTTGCAATTAGCGATAGTTTATTAATGATAGAAAGACAAAGTAATGATATAGTATTACTTGCAAACTACTATAAACAATCTCCATTAGTAATTGTTACAAATAAAACTATAAAACATCCTAAAGATTTAGAGTTTAAATCTTTAATGTCAAGCCAAGAACGACTTATTAATACACCTATAGACTTTATGTTTAAACATTTAACTATTAACTACAAAAATATTAATTTTAAGAAAAATACATATAATATACAGGAGTTAATAGACAATCGTATTGATGCAATGGAAGTTTATAGAACAAATGAATTATATAGATTAGTTACTGAAAATATACCTCATAATATAATAGACCCAACGAACTATGGATTTAATTCAGGGGCAGTAAATATGTTTACTTCGCGTAACAATATAAATAAATATGGTGAAAGAAGTATTCAAGAGTTTATAGATGCTACAAATAATGGCTGGAAGTATGCTTTTGAAAATATAGATGAGACAATAAATTTAATAGATGCAAAATATAATAAATCTTTAAATAAAACAAAAGATGCGTTACTATTTGAAGCCAATGAAACTAAAAAACTTTTTTTATTAAATGATTTTAAAATAGGAGATATTAACAAACAAGAATTATATAGATGGTCTGATATTTTAAATAATTATGGATTAATAAAGAATCAGAAAAGATATGACAAATTTATCTTTAATCAAGAGTGGAAGGAGAAACTATATACTAAAAATGAATTTAATACATTTTTAATAACTGGTATATTTACATTTCTTACTTTTATTTTATTGATTGTGTTATATTTTTCAAAAGCAAAAGCAAAGGTATTAAAAAATAAAATTGATATAGAGGTTCAAAAAAATAAAGAGATACAGGAATTATCTAAGATTGTAGAAGAAAGTGAAAATGAATTAAAAATTATAAATGAAAATCTTTATGCAACTATAAAAGAAAAAACAAAAGAACAAAGTACATTATTAAGCTTGTTTGATAAAGGAAGTTCTGTATTGTTTAAATGGAATAATGATGAACATTGGAGTGTTGATTATGTATCTTTAAGCATTGAAAATCTTTTAGGATATACTCATAATGAATTTAAGAATGATAAAGTGTTTTATGCTAATTGTATTCATAAAGATGATATCAATAAAGTCATAGCAGAGGTTAAAGAAGGAAGTCAATTAACTCAAAGTTTTTTTAAACACAAACCTTATAGAATAATAACAAAAGATGGAGAAATAAAATGGGTTATAGATTATACTGTTGTCATAAAAGATAATGATAATAATATAACGCACTATCTTGGATATATTAATGATATAACACAAGAAAGAGAAAAAGAAAGACTTTTATTTGAGCAATCTAAAATGGCATCTCTGGGAGAAATGATAGGAAATATTGCTCATCAATGGAGACAACCATTGTCTGTAATATCAACAGCATCTACAGGTATTATTATGCAAAAAGAGTGTGATATTCTTACTGATGAATCATTAATTAAGTCTTGTGAATCTATAAATGATAATGCTCAATATCTTTCTAAAACAATAGATGATTTTAAGAATTTCATTAAAGGTGAAAGAACTAAAACAATATTTAATCTAAAAGATAATCTTAATAGCTTTTTACATTTAACAGAAGGTTCTATAAAAAGTAATAACATACATATGATATTAGATTTAGAAAAAGATATTAAAATAAATGGTTATGAAAATGAATTAATACAATGTTTAATAAATATATTTAACAATGCAAAAGATATATTAGTAGAAAAAGAGATTAATTATAAACTAGTATTTATGTCAACAGATATTATCGAAAATAAAGTAATTATAAAAATTAAAGATAATGCAGGTGGGATACCAGAAGATGTATTACCAAAAATATTTGAACCATACTTTACAACTAAACATCATTCACAAGGTACAGGATTAGGTTTACATATGATTTATAATTTAATAGTTGATGGTATGAATGGAATTATTGAGGCAAAAAATAAAACATATCTTTATAAAAGTAAAGAATATACGGGGGCAGAATTTACTATTAGTTTACCGATGGATGAGACCATTATAAATTCTGTGTCAAGTCACCAAATGTAACAAAGTTACAGTTCTAAATAATCGTCCAATCTCCCTTCAAAAGATATAGCTAATAGGGAGATTGTTAAACAAATTATGAACAGGTTGAGTCCATTTCTCTTTAGCATTTTAAATTCCTATATACAATAATATTTGATTGTATATAGATTCTAATAAATCCCATTCACTACATTATTATAATTATTTTACTAATAATTTTATTATCACTTTATCTTTATGGGAAACTCTATAACTTTCTCTTGATTTTTGTATCGCTTTATTATGAGTTTTTATATCTAAAGTATTATCTTTAAAAAAGTCAATTGTTTTAGTAGGAAATTTTGCCATACAAACAGATATAAGCCAGGCATTCCCCATAAATACATAATAACCTTTATGTTTGACACTTTGAGATAATTTAAAAATCATAAATAAATTTTCTTCTTGAATATAGTACGAAAGTAATATAATAAGTGCTGCTCTTACAACAAACTCATTATCAGATTTAATCCATATTTTCACAATATCAAGAATATAATTTTTTTCTTTTTTAATATTTTTAAAACTACAAATTGTTGAATCTATTTGAGCCCAATTATCTACTTTATTTAAAAAACACTCAATTGAAGGTAGTAATTCTTTAAATGGTTTATTCATATAAGATAAAACTAATCCTTCAATCATAATCATCTCATATATATTTTGTTTATCTAAGTTCAGAAAATTAATTGCATCATCTTTTACTATCTCTTTTGCAATTTTTCTTAGAATTGGTAATCTAACACCTAATGTTATTTGTTTTGTGGGGATGATTTTATTGTTAAAGGCTTTATAATTATCATCTGATAATGTTTTTAATTTATTAAATATTTGATTATTCATATATTACACCTATTCAATCTTATTGACACTAATTTGTAGTATACTATATAAATATAAATTATGTGATTACCATATATTAAAATATTATTGAAAAGCATTGTGCTGGGAAATTAACAGTATCGAATGGTAATTATTGTGGTATATTTAGAATTGAATTAGGGTAAATGATGAGAGAGAAAAATAAAATAAAAATAAAGTTAAGTATATATCTTTTATTTCTAGTAAGTATATTATTTATTGGACTAAATTATGAAAAAAATATAAAAATAGATGATTTTCTAGAAAAACAAAAGAATATGCACCTTACTATATATAACAATGTATATAATGACCATAAAGAACAAGCACATATTACTTATGAATTATTAATCAATAATCAACAAATAAAAGATATATATACATTATTACAAAATGCAACTTCTGAAGAAAAAGATATACAAAGAGATAATTTATATCAAATTATAAAAGATAAATATAAAATATTAAAATCATTTAATATAAGACAGTTACATTTTCATCTTAAAGATAATGAAAGTTTTCTTAGAATGCATAAAGTTAAAAAATATGGTGATAACTTAACTTTAATTAGACCAACTGTAGCTTTTGTAAATAAATATCATAAAAAAGTTGATGGATTTGAAGAGGGTAGAATATATAATGGATATAGATTTGTATTTCCTGTCAAAAATAAAAATAATGAGCATTTAGGAAGTATAGAGATCTCTTATAATGCTAATACTTTTGTAAAACATATTGCTAATTCATATAATTTTTCAAGTAATATTTTAGTAAATAAAAATGTAGTAGATGAAAAAGTTTTCAATAGTGAAAAATCAAACTATATAAAAAGCCCATATAAAGGTTACTATTTTGATAAAAAGATTTTAGAGTATAAAAAAAGTACCATTACAGAATTTAACATAAATAAATTTAACAATAGTCAAGTTATGAAAGATAAGGGATTAAAAAGCATAAAGGGAGGAAAAAATATTACATTATATGATAATGGAAAAATTATCACCTATATAGCTATTAAAAATCCAATTACTAAAGATACTGTTGCATTTTTTATAATAAAAGATAATGATAATTTTATAAAAAGTAAAATATTAAATTTTAATATTACATTTACTGTTATATCTATTTTATTACTGATAGTTTTCTATTTTTTAAA
>DAOVXU010000006.1 GCA_030635995.1 Arcobacter sp.
AATGGAGCAGGGAAAACAACTTTTTTAAAGATGCTTTTAGGGTTGATCCCTATTGATGGTGGAGAACTCCACTTACTTGATAAGAAAATTGAAAATTCAGATGATAGGCAAGACTTAAAAAGAAAAATCGGTTATGTTTCTCAACATTTTTCATTATATAAAAAATTAACACTAAAAGAAAATTTATTATATTTTGCTAATATGCACCATATACCTAAATCAAAATCTTTACAGATGATTCAAGAATATAGTCAAACTTTAGGATTTTATGATGTTTTAGATAGATTTCCACCACAATTACCACTTGGTATAAATCAAAGATTAAGTATAGCAGCAGCATTACTACACGAGCCAGTTGTCCTTTTTCTTGATGAACCAACATCTGGAGTTGATACAATAGCAAGAGCAGTTTTTTGGAAAATAATGGAACAACTAAAACTAAAATGGAATATTTCAATTTTAATCACTACACATTATATGAGTGAAGCTTCTAATTGTGATCGTGTAGTATTGCTAAAAGATGGTAAAAAAGTTGCTGATAATAGTGTTGAGGAGTTATATAAACTTCATCCAAAAGCTACTTGTTTTGAAGATATTTTTATAGCTTATTGTAATATGCCAAATGAAGGTGTAAAATAATGAGATTTTCAGTTATTAGTGCGTATTTTAAAAAAGAGATAAAAGAACTTTATAGGGAAAATCTTCTTTGGTATCTTTATGGTATTCCATTTTTATTTATTATTTTATTTGGTTATGGGATAAAAATGGAGGTGATTGATAGTAGAACTTTAATTTTAGATTATGATCGTAGTAAATCATCTTATGAGTTAGTGAGTAAGTTTGAAAATTCAAAATATTATAATGTTGATGTGGCAACTATTTCTACACAAGATGGCTTAGATCAAATTAAAAGGGACGAAAAAGATTTAATTATTATAATAGATTCAGGTTTTCAAAAAAACTTACTTAAAGGGCAAAAAGTACATATTGGAGTATTTTCAGATGGTTCATTTCCTCTTCGTGCAAAAACTTTAGAGGGGTATGCTACTCGCACTATTTATGATTTTTTTCTTGATAAAATGACAAACTCTAGCCAAATCAATAAATTAATACTGATAAATAATAGAAACTTATTCAATCAAGCATTAAGAGATGAGGAGATGATTATCCCTGGATTAATTGCTTTTATATTATTGGTAGTTCCCGCTATGATGTCAACTTTTTTAATTGTAAGGGAGAAAGAGAATGGAACAATTTTTAATTTTTACGCTTCACCTATTTCAAAAAGTGAATTTTTAATAGCTAAACTTATACCTGTACTTATACTACAAGCGTTTAATATTTTTGTATTGTGGTTTATTGCTATATATCTGTTTGATTTGCCATTTCGTGGTAGTTTTAGTTTATATGTTGCAACATCATTTTTATATCTAATTATCAGCTCATCTATTGGTCTTTTAGCATCAGTTGTTACAAGTAGTCAAATAGTTGCCATTATATTTGTAGCGGTTATCACTGTGATACCAGGGTTTTTATACTCTGGTATGATTATGCCTATAAGTTCTATGAGTGGTGAAGCGTATATTATGGCACATATTTATCCTGTGATGTATCTTACACATTTGATGTATGATGTTTTTTTAGTGGGCGATGGGTTCAATGGTAGTCAAAATATTAGTTATTTTTTAATTTTAATACTCTATGCGATTATTTTATTTATACTATCCTATATAGCACTTGGGAAAAAATTAAAATGAAAATATTTTTCACTATTGTAAAAAAAGAGCTTTTAGTATTTATGAGAATGCGTGGGCTTGTGTTTCTTATGATTTATATATTTACAGCTGAGATTTATATTGCAGGTGCTGGAATATCATTAGAAGCTAGAAATATCACTGTTGGTGTAGTTGATTATAGTTCAAAAGTAAATAGTTCAAAGATTTTAAATCATCTCCATCAACCAAATTTTAAAACACCTATCTATTATAAATCACAAAAAGAACTTTATGAAGATATTAAAAATAAAAAAATAATGATGGGTATTGTTTTTGAGAGTGATTTTGATGAAAAAACTTATAAAAGTGGTGGTGCTAAAGTAAATTTACTATTAGATAGTACAGCTTCGGCACAGGCTTTTTTAGCACATCTTTATCTTCAAAATATTTTATTAGAATTCCAAAATGCTTATGAATTATCTCCTATTATTATTGATAATCATAAACTTTTTAGTCCAAATGCAGAGTTTACCTATTTTATGTCAATTACTGAACTATTAGCTATTATAACACTAATCACAACACTTTTAAGTGCATCTGTTTTTGTAAATGAGAAAGAGAATGAAACTTGGAATCTAATGTTACTTATGCCTGTAAGTCCAAAAGTGATAATTCTAGCAAAGATTTTTTCACAATTGATTATTGTGATGATAGGGACTATTGTAGCTATAGGTACAGTTATTTTTGCTATTTTTGATGCCCCTTTTAATGGCTCATTTTGTGTATTTTTATTATTAACTTTTCTATATTCATTTGCAAGTGCAGGGATAGGTCTGTTTGTAGCTTCAGTATCTAAAACAATTATGGAGGTAACGCAACTATCTATTTTAATTATGTTGCCATTGATTTTTTTAAGTGGAGCGTGGACACCTGTATATGCTATGCACCCTATATTGGAATATCTTTCATATCTTTCACCCCTTAGATATTATATAGAGGGGTCACAAAGTTTGTTTTTTAGAGGTACAGATATTTTAGATCTATGGGAATATTTTATGGGTGTAACAGTTTTTGGTGGAGTTATATTTTGGTATGGGATGAGAAAAATGGGAAAACTTTTTTGAGAACTATTAGATGAAAAAAATAATTATAATAATATCAATTATGTGCATTACTATCTCTTATTTATATGGAGATACCCATTCTCTTATGATGGATAATGATGCATTTGCTAGTAAAAAGGATGCTCATTATACTGGCGGATTATTTTATACTTGGATGGATAATAATAAAACGAATCCAACAGCTATATCATTTACTTATTTAGCATTTACCCCTGATGATAAAAATGAAACTAAAGCAATTTTAGATGATCTACCTTATGCTGGATATGCAAAATTAAACTTTTTATTTTATAAAAGATCAAAAAATTATTTCCATGAATTTGGTATAAATATGGGATTTATTGGTTCTTTAGTTAGGGGCAAAGAGGTACAATCAGAAATTCATAGGATAATAGGCGTTGATAGAGCGAAAGGTTGGGATAATCAACTTGATGATAAATTAATGGCAGGTATCTCATACAGTTTTGTAAAAAAAACAGATACTATAGATATAAGAAATTTTAAATTTGATTGGACAAATAATATAAGAGCCAATATTGATACTTTTTATAGTGGTACTTTAATATCAACGACATTTAGAATTGGTAGCAAATCATTTAATACTTTTCAAACAACTGGAAATTTTATAGGGGATGAAGAGAGTACATTATTGGATTTTAGTAACGTTAAAGATTTTCATTGGTCGATCTCTTTGGGTTTTTTTGCAAATAAGATTAATAGATATTATATAGTTGATAAGGCTATTTCTCAAGGATATAAATTATCTAAATTAAAATATATTACAGGAGAACAAGTAACATATAATATGTTTTATAATAATATTCAATATATATTTAAAATAAAATCTGTATATTTACATAATAATAAGTTATTATCAGGTGCTAGTAAACAATGGGGAGAATTTGGAATTAAATGGAAATTTTAGATAATAAAGTAGTTTATATAAAAATTAAAATAGAGGCTCAATAGATGAATAAAGATTTTAAACCAACAAATATAGCTGGAAGATTAGCTAAAGAGTTTGTATATAACCCAGCAACTTCTATCTTTGCTCTTACAATTTTAAGTATAGGATTGCTTATTTTATTAATCAATCCAAGAGAGGAAAATCCTCAAATTGTTGTAAGTGGTGGTGCTGTAATTGTACCAATGCCTGGAGCTAGTGCAAAAGAGATAAAAAAAATCATTGTTGAACCTATGGAGAAAAAATTAAAAGAGATAGATGGAGTTGAGCATATTTATGGAATTGCTAAAGATGATGTTGGTATTGTCCAAGTTTCTTATTGTCTAGGGGTTGATAAGCAAAAAGCAGATGCTAAGCTTTATGATAAAGTTATACAAAATCTTGACCTATTGCCAAGTGGAGCGATGCAACCTATAATTAAACCATTTGATATAGATGCTGATATCCCTATTGTAGCTATCGCTTTATATTCACATAAGAATAAAGCAGATGAGATAGCACTGTATAATAAAGCAAAACAATTAGAAAAATCACTTAGTCAAATCAATAATGTATCAAAAGTAAATATTAAAGGTGGGAAAAAAGAGCAATATAATATTTTAGTTGATCTACATAAACTTTCTGGTTTTAATATATCTTTAGTACAAATCTCAAATGCTATAAAATCTACAACTACAGTAGTACCAAATATCTCAAATAGTACAAAAGATGGTGAAAAATTAGTTGTTATTGGTATAGAGCATAGTATAAATACAAAAGAAGATATTCAAAATATTATTATAGCTCAATATGGAGGTTCAGTTGTATATTTAAAAGATGTTGCTAATATTGAAAAAAGTTATAATATTCAAAATAATAAAGAAGTTAATCTAAAAATAAGAGATAAAGATGGTAAATTTAGTTCATCTATCTCTATGGTTACTATTGAGATATCAAAGTTTGCTGGAACAAATGCTGTATTTGTCTCAGATGATATTATAGACTTTTTAAAATCTCAAAAGATGGTATTGGAAAAAATAGGTATGAGTTATAAGATAGTAAAAGATGATGGGGATAGGGCAAATGATTCTGCAAATGAATTGTTATTGAATATTGTAGCATCAACTGTAATTATAGGCTTACTTATTTGGATAACGTTAGGAAATAGAGAATCTTTAATTGTTATGCTAACTGTACCTTTGATCATATCTTTATCTTTGATATTTATATATTTTTATGGTATGACTTTAAATCGAGTGTCACTATTTGCTATTTTACTTACTATGGGATTGTTAGTTGATACAGGTATCATTGTAGTTGAAAATATACATAGACATCTTTATGATTATGGAGATAAAGAAAGTATAGATAATGTTGTAGTATCTGCCACAAATGAGATGGGTAATTCAGCAAATATAGCAACAATAGCAATTATGCTTACTTCTTTACCTGGACTTCTTTTAACAGGTATGATTGGAGAGTTTACCAAACCAATACCAATTACAATGAGTGTTATTTTACTATCCTCTTTACTTGTAGGATATGTTTTTGTTCCATATGCTGCTAAAAAGATTATGAAAAGAAAAGAGAAATAATGAAGAATATAATTATAAATATTTTAAATAGCAAAACAAAACAATTTTTTATTTTATTATCGGCTGTAGTTTTACTTTTAGTATCTTTTTCGATGATTTATCCTTTTGGATTGCTTCAATTTAAAATACTACCACCTAAAGATTCAAATTCATTTTCAGTTTATATTGATTTACCTAAAAATACAACTATTAAAAATACAAAGAAAGCCACTTTATGTGTAGAAAATATTTTAGAAACTATATCCCAAGTTCAAAATATCCAAACATATTATGGTGTTAATGCTCCTGTTGATTTTATAGGTTTGATAAAAGGTAGTATACTTAGAACTGGAGAATCAAATGCTCAAATAGTAGTAAATCTTTCAAAAGTAAAAGATAGAGATATTACATCTTTTGTTTTGGCACAAGATATAAGGGATGGCATAGCAAAAAAGTGTTCATCATATAAAGATATTTTTATAGTAGAAGAGGCAGCAGGACCTGCTGTTTATGGTGCTATTGTTGCTGAGATTTATGGTGGCAATAAAACTACAAGAGATGATATATCACATCAAATAGCAGATATATTAAAATCATTTGATACACTAACAGATATTGAGATAAAAAATGGCACACCTTTTGAGAAATTTATAATTCACATAGATAAGGAGAAAGCAGTTAGATATGGACTGAGTGTAGAGCAGATAAATAAAATATTATATATTGCATTTGAAGGGATGCAAATAGCATATAAAAATGATGATAGATTAAATGAACAAACGCCTATATATTTAACTCTAAGTGATAATACAAAAAAAATAATTAATATCTCAAAAGAGGATATTAGAAATAAATTATCATCATTAAAACTTATGAATTCACAAGGGGGAATGGTAAATCTTAGTGAAGTAGTATCTATAAAAAACTCTTTAACTCAACCACCAATGTATTCTAAAAACTTGCAAGATTATACTTTTGTATCTTGTGAAACAAAATTGGCATCACCATTATATCCTTGGTTTAAAGTAATCTCAATTATGAAAGATAAAATGCAAAAAGAGTATGAAATATCAAATGGAAGTTGGCTTAAATCTAAAAAGGGTAAATATTTTGATCTTTATCTAAAGGATAAAAAAACAGGAGATATATATCAGATAGTTTGGGATGGTGAGATACAAATAACTCTTGATATTTTAAAAGATTCTTTTGTGATGCTTACAATTTCAGTTGCATTGATTTTAACACTTTTAGTATTTTATTATAAAAATATTGCATTATCTTTAATTGTTTTAGTTGGTAGTTTATTGGCTTTTATAGGGATAATAGCAGGACATATTTTAGTAGATATATTTTCTTTGCATAGAGTTTATTTTACTGGAACATCCATAGTTGGTTTTGTGGCACTATTAGGGATAAATGCAAGAAATACAGTTTTAATCATAGATTTTACACAACTTAAAATAGACCAGGGTATGAGTAAAATTGATGCCATTGCTACATCAACGCAAACAAGAACTAAACCTATACTTTTAACAGCTATTGGTACAATACTTGGAAGTATGTTTTTAGTTCCTGATAGTGTATTTGGTGGACTTGGTATCTCTTTGGTTTTTGGAACTGTTGTTGCGGTTATTGCATCTATTGTTATTGCTCCTATATTGATAAATTTTGTTGAGTTTAAAAAAATAGATGATTAAAATAATAATAGGTATAATTTTACTTATTGTGAATTGTTATAGTATTGAATTGTATAAGGGAAATAATGTGGAAAATAAAAATAATAGATCTATTAAAACAGTATCATTAGCATTAGGTAGTGGAGGAGCAAGAGGATATGCTCATATTGGTGTTATTGAAGAGTTGGAAAATCAAGGTTATAAAATAGAGTCTATTGCAGGTTCTTCTATGGGTGCATTGATTGGTGGACTGTATGCTGTTGGAAAGTTAGATGAGTTTAAAAAGTGGGTATTTAGGCTTGATTATTATGATATTTATAAGTTAATTAACCTTTCTTCAATACAAGGTGGCTTAGTAGATGCAAGCCAAGTATTTGATAGAATTGCTTTAATGATAGGTGATGTAAATATAGAGGATTTACCTATAAAATATACAGCAGTTGCTACAGATCTTACAACTCAAAAAGAGGTTTTATTTACAGAGGGAAGATTAATAGATGCGATAAGAGCATCTATATCAATTCCCACAATTTTTGAAGCAGTTATAAAAGATGATATGATTTTAGTTGATGGTGGAGTTATAAATCCACTCCCTATAAATGTAATAGCTTTAGATGATACTCATTTGAAAATAGCTGTTAATATGGATGCAAATATTAAAAATAAATATAATATAAATATCCCTAAAGAGTATCAGACAAGCGAAGAGATACTTTATGATAGATTTACCAAATTTATTGAAAAAGCAGAAGCATATGTTCCTAAACAATTATTGCAAATGACAGATACAAGGAACTTAAAAGAGATAGAAATAGCTAAAAGACCAAATAAAGATATATTTTTTATATTAGGTAGAACAGTAGATATTGCTCAAGGTGTATTGTCAAAATATTCAATACAAAATTATAAAGCAGATATAATTATAAATATATCAAGAGAAAGTTGTGAATTTTATCAGTTTACAAAAGCTTATAAGATGATAGAGATAGGTAAAATAGCAACAAGAGATACGATAAAATGAGATATTATCCTCATATAATAGCAATCTTATTTTTTTTATTCTTTTTAATATTGGGTATAGAACCATTAGATAGAAGTGTGTGGATTGTTGAAGTTATCCCTGTGATTGGTGTATATTTAATATTACTATTTACATATAAAGAATTTCAGTTTACAAATATATCTTATAGTTTGATGTTGTTATGGTTGGTTTGGCATACTATTGGAGGGCATTATACTTTTGCAAATGTCCCTTTTGATTTTATTACAAATATGTTTAACTTTGAAAGAAATCATTTTGATAGAATTGGTCATCTTGTAATTGGATTTTATGCTTATCCTATAGCTGAATTTTTAACTAAAAAAAGATACACAAATACTATAATCGCTTCTTTGTTTGGATTGTTTTTTATTATGAGTATTGCTGCAGGGTATGAGATAGTTGAATGGGCTTATGCTGTAATAGAGGGTGGAAATACAGGGATAGAATTTTTAGGTTCGCAAGGTGATATTTGGGATGCTCAAAAAGATATGCTATTAGATACTATTGGAGCTATTGTTTCATTGTGTTTATTTTGGTATATTAGACCTGATAAGAAAGAGGTAATATGATAATAGATAAAAAATATAATTCAACCGTACCGATACTAGCTTATATAGTTATTATAATTGCAGGCTTAAAACTAGCTAGTAGTATTATTGTGCCATTTTTAATCGCATTTTTTTTATTTATAATATTTTTGCCATTAGAAAATAGGTTAAAGTCCTTTTCTATACCAAATATTATTACTTCATTGATTATCTTTACAATTATTGTTGTTATGTTATTTTTACTTATGACATTTCTTATATCTTCAAGTAATGATATTTTAAAAAATGTTCCTATTTATCAAGATAAATTTCATCAAGTTAGTCCAATAATAGTTGCTTTTTTTGAACAGTTTAATATCTCTTTAGAGATGAAGAATATAATAAGTTTTATGGAACCTTTAAAAATAGTTAACTATATTACAACATTTTTTAAAGGTATGGGAAATATAGTTATGAATACTTTTTTAACTTTGATATTATTTATATTTTTATTGTTAGAATCATCAGTTATATCTAAAAAAGCATTGCATTTAGTAAAAACAGAGCAACAACAAAAGAAATTAGAACTATTTTTAAATAGTATAAATAGATATTTTATAATTAAAACATTTACATCAATGCTTACAGGTTTAATAGTATGGATAATGTTAGAATATTTTAATCTTCAATATGCTTTTCTTTTCGCTGTGTTAGCTTTTCTATTAAATTATATACCTAGTATTGGCTCATTTATAGCTTCATTTCCAGCTATTTTTGTATCAATGCTACAGTTAAGTATAGTTGAAACAATAAGTATAGCAATAGCTTATTTGGTTATAAATATTTTAATAGGAAGTTTTTTAGACCCTAAGATTATGGGTAAAGATTTAGGTTTATCTACTTTTATCGTTTTTATCTCTATGGTGATTTGGGGATGGATTTTTGGTCCGGTTGGTATGTTGCTTGCTGTTCCTTTAACTATGGCAATCAAGATTATTTGTGAAAATAGTAATAATTATGATTGGGTATCTGTTATTTTAAAAGATAAAATGGCTAAAAATAAAATTGAAGAGGAGTAACTTATAGATGTTTGATGATAAAATTGATGAGATAAAAAAGAAAATAATAGCATTGGAAAAGGAGTTAGAGGGAGAGTTCAAAAATAAAGAGAAAGAGTTTTTTTATAAAATAGAAAATGAAAAAGTAAAATTCCAAGAAAATGTTATAAAAGAGGGAAAATCTCAAATAATAAGTTCTATAAAATATTTATCTTCTTTCCCGATAACTGTAATCTTAACTATACCTTTTATTTGGGCTATGATGATCCCAGCACTTTTAGCGGATATATCAGTTACGATCTATCAATATATCTGTTTTCCTATATATAAAATTCCAAAAGTAAAAAGGAAAGATTATGTAGTGATGGATAGGTATAATCTTTTTTATCTTGATAAAGTTGAAAAGATAAATTGTTGGTATTGTGAATATTTCAATGGTGTAATTGCTTATGTAAGAGAAGTAGGAGCTAGAACTGAGCAGTTTTGGTGTCCCATTAAACATTCTCGTGGATTAAAAGAAAAACACTCTAGGTATGATAATTTTTTTGATTATGGAGATTATAAAAAATATACCAATGAATTAGAAAAAAGAAGAAGTGATTTTAAAGATATTGAGGAAAAGTAGATAATAAAAAGCTCTAAACTCCAAAAAATGGTTGATAGACTCTTATATAACTTAGTGTATAATATACAAATATAAATATAAAATAAGGGGGTTATTAATGGCAAAAACAAATTACAATTATGAAAAACGGGCTAGAGAGTTAGAAAAACAGAGAAAAAAGGAAGAAAAGCTTAAGAAAAAACAAGCTAAGAACAATAGTGAAACTGAAGAAGATAAACAAATACCTTTAGATACTTCTATTTAATAAGCTGGATAATCTTTTATTAACTAAAAGAATTATCCATTGCAATACCAAAATTTCTAAGTATTATATACTATTATTTTGAAGCTTTTTTTGCTTTCTTTTCAGCTCTTTTTTCTTTTAATGTTTTAGTTGATGCTGTCTTAACAGATTTTTGTACATTTTTACCTTTTGCCATAATCTCTCCTTTTTTTAATTTTCATTATAAGTATATCTTAAAATTGAACTAAGTGTTCTTAAATAATAACTTCACCTTTTGCTGTTTCTCTTACTTTGTCTATATTAAAACAAATATTTGCTATTTTTCTTGTAGTTTCATTTTTATAAAGTTTTACAATTTTACTTATTGTTTTAAACTCTTCTTCTGTAAATAAATCTTCATCAAATTGCTCTTCCATTTTTATGAAATTTAGCTCAATGTACTTTTGTTTTGTTAAAACTTCTATATCTAAATGGTCTAAAAGTTCTTGAATCATATAAAGTCTTTCATCACTATCTTCTAAGTCTTCACTATTTGCAATAATATTAAAGATATTCCCTAAAGTTTTAGGTTCAGGGTTTCTATTAGATTTTATATAAATTTCATCAAATATTTTAGTTTTAAATTTATTTTGATGTTCATAATCTATTAAAAAAAGTAAAATAGCAAGTTTTTTATCATTTAGATGTGATATCTTATTTTTTAGCATATAAAGTATCGCATTAGCAATTTTAGTAATATTAGGTTTCAAATTATTTTCTCCAGTTCTTTTATTCTTTAATATCTATTAAATCTTCATTTATTTCAGACTCATCTAATTCAATGACTTCTTCTTTCTTTTTAAAGTCCATTGTTACAGCCTCAGAAACTAATTCAATATAAAAACTATCTAAATTTTGTGTCGATACTTCATTGATATTTTTCATTAAATCTTCAAATCTAATCTCAACTGTACTCTCTTCACTTTGACCAAATTTACAATTAATCTTCCAAAAATTTGAACCTTCTGGTAAATCTTTTCTTTTTTCTCTTTTAATATATTTTCTAATATTATGTTTAATTGACTCTAGTACCCTTTGAGAATCTTTCTTCTCATCTGTTAATAAAAACTTTTTTTTCAATTTGTATCCCTTTCATTTGTAAGATTATAGCTATTAGAAAATTCTAAATCAATTAAAGTTGTATTTTGAAACATATCAATTATAGATTGTTTTGGTACTGTCCATCTATCATGTAATGCACATTTTTTATTTACATCACAAGCACCAGTACCTAGAACACAAATATCTTCATGCAAATATTCTTTAACTGCTTCAAGTATATCTACAATTTTTATCATTGATGGTTCTTTAGTTAAAGCATATCCACCATCTCTTCCTCTTACAGAAGTGATAATATTTGCACCCACTAATTGTGTCATGATTTTTGTCATATATTTATATGGTATCTCTAAAGTTTCTGAGATCTTTTTTGCATTAAATAATTTATCTGTTTTATTTTGTATAATAAATGTCATAATTCTTATTGCATATTGTGATGTTCTATTTAGTTTCATATATAATAAATAATCCCTATTAAAAATATAATTACACCTAGCCAAATAGTAGGTATAAATCTATATTTACCCTCCACCTCACTCAAGTCCATAAAATAGTCTATAACTATTTGACCTTTCATAAATGTAGTTAAAAGTAAAATGATCAACATTGTATCTGAAATAAAATTTAACCATCCTACTAAAAAAGCAAAAATTGTAAGTACAATCAGACCTAGCCATAATTTTGTTAATTTATCCATCTTAAGTGCCTCTATCTTATTATATAAATTAATGGAAATAAAACAATCCAAAGTAGATCAACCATATGCCAATATGATGCACCAGATTCAAGACCTTTATGGTCATTTTTTGTATATCCACCAATTTTAGTTTTTTGATATAGATTAAATAATATAATCATTCCCAATACCACATGCATAAAATGAAACATAGTTAAAAGAAAATAGAACATAAAAAATTTATTTGTACTAAGATTTATCCCTTCACTATATTTTCCTACAAATTCTGTCATTTTTAAAATTAAAAATATTCCACCCAAACCAATAGCACCTAGTAGATAATTTGATGCTTTATCAAATGCCTCTTTGGTATTTATAGATTTAATTAATTTTACTGTTTTAATTACAAGATAACTACTGGTAATCAAGAGAATAGTATTTACAAAACCTGCACGAGTATCCAGCAGTGATTGTGAAGCATTAAATAGTTCAATATCTCCTCTTCTTGAATAGATATATCCAATAAAAAATAATCCAAATGTAAGTAACTCTATATATATTATAATCCAAACGGCAAAGTCACCAGGTGGATATTTAGTTTTTAATTTATTCATAATGTAATTATACATAATATTTTTTAATTACTACTTTAATATAGAATTAAAATATTTTTAACTATAATTCAAATACTATAACTATGTAGAAATTAAAAAAGGAGAAGATATGACTGAACGAATTACCAAAAGTATGGCTAAAAATATCTATTATGGTGGTGGAATGTTCGCCCTATTGATATTTTTAGGTCTTACTTTTGATACAGTAAAACAAATTCCAGAACGATCAAATGAAGTTAATATGACTGAATCGGTAGTAGCTGGTAAAAAACTTTGGGAGAACAACAATTGTGTTGGATGCCATACAATTGTAGGAGAGGGAGCATATTATGCACCAGAACTTATGAATGTATTTAATAGAAGAGGAGCTTCGGATGAGGTAACTTTTAAAGGATATATGCAAGGATGGATGGCAGCTCAACCACTTGATATCCCTGATAGAAGAAAAATGCCACAATTTAATTTAAGTGCCCAAGAAGTTGATAGTTTATCTGACTTTTTAATTTGGACATCAAAAGTAAATGCCAACGACTGGCCACCAACAATTGAAGGATAGGAGATATTATGAAATATAGTTCACAAAGCGTAGCAAAGCCGTATTTTATCTTTGCATTGATTCTTCTAGCTGGAGAAATTTTATTTGGTTTACTTATGGCAATCCAATATATATATGGAGATTTTTTATTCCCATTAATTCCTTTTAATGTTTTAAGAATGGTACACACAAACTTACTTATAGTATTACTACTATTTGGTTTTATGGGTGCTACATATTATTTGGTACCAGAAGAGACAGAGAGCGAACTTTGGAGTCCAAAATTAGCAATCATTACTTTTTGGGTATTTGCAGCAGCAGGTGTTGCTACAATTTTAGGTTACTTATTTGTACCTTATGCAACATTAACAGAGATAACTTTTAATGAACTTTTACCTACTATGGGTAGAGAGTTTTTAGAACAACCTCTTCCAACTAAAGTTGGAATTGTTTTAGTTGTTATCTCTTATATTGTAAATACAGGTATGACTGTACTAAAAGGGAGAAGAACTGTTATAACAACTGTATTACTTACAGGACTTTTTGGTCTTGCTGTTTTCTTTTTGTTTGCATTTTATGTTCCAGATAATCTTATTATGGATAAATTCTTTTGGTGGTTTACTGTTCACTTATGGGTTGAAGCTACTTGGGAGCTTATTCTTGGTGCAATCTTAGCATTTGTTCTTATTAAAGTTACAGGTGTAGATAGAGAACATATTGATAAATGGTTATATTTAATTATTGCTATGACTATGGTTTCAGGGATTCTTGGAACTGGACATCACTTTTTCTATATGGGTGCTCCTGAATATTGGCTATGGATTGGTTCTATATCATCAGCTGTTGAGCCTTTACCATTTTTCTTAATGATTCTTTTTGCATTTACTATGGCAAGAGATAGAAAAATTCAACACGATAATGAGATGGCACTTACTTGGGCAAAAGGTACTGCTGTGATGGCATTTTTAGGAGCTGGAGTTTGGGGATTTATCCATACACTAGCGCCTGTAAATATGTTTACACATGGTACACAACTTACTGCGGCTCATGGTCACTTATCTTTTTATGGTGCTTATATAATGATTGTATTTACAATGATTTCATATGCAATGCCTATATTAAGAGGGCGACCAAATGGTAACTGTGAAGCAGCTCAAAAAAGAGAACTTACATCTTTTTGGATGATGAATATTGGTATGATGGGTCTTACACTTGCTTTAAGTGCGGCTGGAATTGTTCAAATTTTAGATCAAAGAGTTGGTACTGAGCTTGTAGGATTTATGGAATCACAAGAATCAATCGAAGGTATCTATATGCTTAGAGCTCTATTTGGTGTTGTAGTTCTTGCAGGATTATTTACATATTTTTCTAGTTTCTTTGTAAAAGAGGAAGCTAACTAAATTACTTAACTTTAAATATCTATCATTTTTATGGTAGGTATTTAGTGATTGGTTATTATTTTATTTAAAATGTAATTGATCTGATTGTTTTACAATATTTTTTAGAAGATTTATCTGAAAAATACTAAGGGTATAAGTTAAGTGGAGGGTAAAATATCTAAAAGTGATATTTTACTTTTATAAGATTATTTTATATTTTTATTTTCTCCATCTTCAACTTTATCTTTTTTCTTAAATCCTGCACCTTTTTTAGTTTTTGCTTTAAGTTTTAAATCATTTATCATAAGTCTATAATCTATACCATTCTTGTGTAAAGCAACTATACTAGTAACTATAACAGCAATTGTATTTGGTACTTCAATTTTTTGTTTATAAGCTTGGATATTTTTTTCACTTACTTGTATAAGTTTACTAAACTTTGGCAGACTTATTTCTGCATCAAGTAACGATTTTTTAAATTCTATAAATGTCATAAATTCTCTTTAATTGTGTATTTTAAGGACACATTATATCAAAGATACCTTATATTCTTGACATATTAAAATAAAAAGTATATAATTACTATAACTTATTACTAATAGTTAGTGATAATATATAAAAACAATAAAAAAGGAGTCAATATGGCTAAAGAATTAAAAAAGAAGAAAGTTTCTAAAAAAGAAGCAAAAAAAATCGAAAAGAAAAAAGTAGCTAAAAAAGCGAAAGCAAAAAAAGCAAAAGCAAAAAAAGTAGCTAAAAAAGTGAAAGCTAAAAAAGCTGCAAAAAAATCTAAAAAGAAAAAATCTAAAAAATAGATAAATTATTTATTTATTTTAAAAGGTAATAGTTTTATACTATTACCTTTTTTTATTTCCAAAAATTAATAAATATATAAAATTTGATTTTAAGTAAAGATTGTTATTATTTTGAAAATTAAAGGATTTAAATCATGATTACATTAGAAAAGTTTTTTCATAATAAATTTTATATAGAGATTATTGTTGCATCAGTTCTTTTTATAGTAGCAATATCAACAAACAGTATGATTGAAATTATTATCAATTTATTATATTTTATCATTATGTTAGAGATAGTTCGTGCTGTTGTTGGATTTTTAAGAGAACAAAAAATAGAATTAAAATTTCTAATTGATGCTTTTATTGTTTTAACTCTTCGAGAGTTTATAGTTAATGTTGTAAAAATAAATAAAGAGGAATTTCATAGTTTTAATGATCTATTTAGTAGTAGTGTAAATTTTCATATTATGATATTTAGTGGAGTATTATTATTTTTATTTATTTTGCGTTGGTTATCAATTTATATCACATCAAAAAAGGTTATAAAATGTTAAAAAATGTACTTATATTGTGTACAGGTAATAGTTGTAGAAGTATTATTGCAGAAGCTTTGATAAATAAAGAATTAGGCAAGAGTATAAGTTGTTATAGTTCAGGGGTGAAAGCAAGTGGAAAAGTAAATCCAAATGCTAAAAAAATACTTGAACTTAACGATTGTTGGGAAGAGAGGTATCATTCTAAAGTTATTGAAGAGGTGCTTGATATAGATTATGATTTGGTTCTAACTGTATGTGATAATGCAAATGAATCATGCCCTATATTCCCTAAAGATACGAAGGTTATCCATGTGGGATTTGAAGATCCAGATGGAAAAGAGTTTGAAGAATTTGAAAAAACTTATAATCTAATAAAACAAAATCTAATCCCTATAGTGAGCAATGAATTATTATAATTAAACCAATCTATATGTTAAACTTTTATATGATACTATAGCAAAAATAAAATACAGGAAAAGATTAAAGTGCTTAAATATTGGCTTGAATTTGAAGAGAGTATTGGTAAAAATTGGGATAGATTCCTAAATAGAAAAGTAAATAAATTTCATGAAGATGGACGAGTTTATTTTACCGATATATCAAAATCACTTAACATTTTTTATCATCTTTTAGGCGGTGAAAAAGGTAAAGAATTAACTATCACAGACAAAAGGTTTGTCACAACAAAATCAAGAACACTTTTACAAAAAATTTCATTTTTAGGTACACAGTTTTTTCTTACTTGGCAAGATGAAAAGTCTGTATATCTACCTGCATCATTTGCTTTTTTTGAAACAAAAGAGGAAAATGAGATGCTTTATTATTGGCTTGTAGCAATGACTACAAAAGTTGATGTAAATAGTAATAATTTAATTACAGAGAATACAAAAGCCCAAACTTATCTTTTAAATAGATACAATGGTTTTAGTAATTTTCATAAAAATGCAACTATCTATCTAGCTCAGCAATTTGAACAGTTATCTTTTATTAAATCTTTAAAAGATATGAATAATGAAGATTTAATAAATGATTATCCAAATCCATTATGGATATATCCCCCTATCTCATCAGGTAATAGTTCAAAACATAATGATGAAGATGAAGAGATGTTACAAGCAAATCAAGATAAAGATAAAACTGAAAATCTTGAGATGAAAAAACAAGCAAATCAGATAGATGATACAAAAGATACAAATGGCTTTTTAGTATTTTTACCAGAATCATTGATGTCTATTTTTGAGCAAGTAAATGTAGATAGGATGGAAGATGATAGTTTTGATGAAGATGCACTTTATCATGCTGAAGATTTAGATGAGATTACAATAGGTAAAAAACAAGCAAATTTATCTTCTCGTATTAAGATGGATTTAGACCTACAACCAGATATGACTGAGATATATCCTCTTGGTAAGGGGCATCTAATAGATGAGTGGGATTATAGAAAAAATGATTATTTGATAAATTATGTAAGGATAAAACCACAAGTAACTTTAAATGTTGTACCTATTGATCTACCAGTAAGATTGAAAAAAACAGTTAGGAAAATTCAAGGTGAACTTGATTTATTAGAATTAGATAGAATTAAAAATGATAGATTACCTTATGGAGATGAGTTAAATATAGATACTTGGATAGACTATAAAGGGCATCTAAATAAATCTATGCACCATCAAAATTTTTATACTACATTTGAGAAAAAAACTAGAGATATATCTACACTTATTTTAGCAGATGTTTCACTTTCAACTGAGGGTGGAATTACTCAAGATGTAAGAATAATAGATGTTATAAAAGATGGACTTATGGTATTTAGTGAAGCTATGGAAAAGTTAAATGATAAGTTTGCTATTTATTCTTTTTCATCATTACAAAATAAAAAGGTTTATTTTAATATTATTAAAAATTTTAAAGATAAATATGATAATTTAATTCGTGGAAGAATTGATTCTATGCAACCATATTATTATACTCGTCTGGGTGCTGCTATAAGGGAGTCTGCAAAAATTTTAGATAAGCAACAAAGTGGTACAAAATTGCTTTTAATTATTAGTGATGGAAAACCAAATGATGAAGATAGATATGATGGTAGATATGGGATAGAGGATACTAAAAAAGCAATTGAAGAGGTAAAGAAAAAAGGTATTACACCTTTTTGTATAACAGTTGATTTAGATGCAAAAGAATATCTTAGCTATCTATTTGGTAGAAATGGTTACGCAGTAGTAAGAGATGGTCAAAAACTACCAAAAGTGATACCAGAAGTTTATATAAATTTAACAAAATGATAAAATTACTATACTTAAGTTAATCATTCAAACGGCTTCACTAGGGTACCCCCAAAAAATCAGAGATTTTTTGACCCTTTCGTTGCAGATGTTGTTCATTAATTAACTTAAGTATAATAATTTAAATAAAAAGAGGAGATGGTTATGTCAGATAAAACATACTATTTAGCACAAGGAAATGAAGTGGAGCTTTTTGAAGCATCGGCAAGTATGGATTTACCAGTTCTTATCAAAGGACCTACGGGGTGTGGAAAAACTAGATTTATTGAATATATGGGTGAAAAATTAAATCGAAAAGTTTACACTGTAGTTTGTCATGATGATTTAAGTGCTGCTGATTTAGTTGGTCGTCATCTAATAAATGAAAATGGAACTTTTTGGCAAGATGGACCACTTACTAAAGCTGTACGAAATGGTGGTATTTGTTATCTTGATGAGATAATAGAAGCTAGAAAAGATACAACTGTTGTGCTTCATTCACTTGCTGATTATCGTAGAGTTTTACCCATTGATAGAACAGGAGAAGTTATTCAAGCCCATCCAGATTTTATGCTTGTGGTTTCTTATAATCCAGGGTATCAAAATGTACTAAAAGGTATGAAACCAAGTACCAAACAAAGATTTATATCTTTAGAATTTAACTATCCAAAACCTGATATTGAAAAAAATATTATTATAAAAGAGAGTGGCGTAGATGAAGAAACTGCTATTAAACTTGTATCAATAGCAAGTGAGATAAGAAACTTAACTGATACAGATATACAAGAGGCAGTTTCTACAAGATTACTTGTATATTGTGCAAAACTTATTGTAAAAGGATTTAATAGCTATGAAGCTTGTATCCATACAATAGTTCAGTCTTTAAGTGATGAAGATGATGTACTTGAAGTTTTAGAAAAACTTGTAGGGTTACATTTTATTAAGTAAATTTAGTATTTCATTAATTATCCTAAGATAATGTTGTACCTTATCTCTTATAAAAATTAAATATTACTATACTTAATTAATCTTTTATTAAGATTATATTACAATAGGAAAATTTAAATACTACTTTTAGCTAGTAATTAAAATAAAAAGGAGAAAAAATGGAAGATTCAGCTGCTGTCTTAGGACTGCTTAAAATCGTATATACTATATATGTATTTGCAGTAATAATACTTATTGCTTGGTTTGCTAAAGGTGTTACAGACCCTGAAGGAAAACCTAGAATTGTAAAACCTGCTACATTTTATACATATGTAGGTTTATTAATTTTTGTGGGAGTTAGTATTCATATATTTACTTTCAATAAAATCCCTTGGGTTGAGACAGATTTCAAAAGACATACAATAGAAAAAAGTGCAGATTTTGATGCTTCTAAACAAAGATTTGATATTGTTGTAAGACAAAATAAAGAAACTGGTGAGCAAAAATTTTATCTACCTCAAGATAGATTAAATTCAGATGGTCAAATGGTAATCCAATGTAATAAATATATTGTATTTGATGTAGTATCTGAAGACTTAACTTATGGTTTTGGTATATTTAGAAAAGATGGTTCTATGGTAACTCAAATGCAAGTTACTCCAGGAAGTAGAAATGACTTAATGTGGCAATTTCCTAAAAATGGAATTTACACAATTAGATCAACAGAATATTCAGGACCTCAAGGTGGAAGATATATGACACAAAAAGATGTTATTAAAGTTGTAGGTTGTGATATAGATGATGCACGATCAATGGGAGGTAACTAACAATGAGTTTTGTTAATACATTAATAAATGGAAATGAAGGTGGATTAAAAGCTGATAGTTTAACACCTATGCAAAAAGTAACCCTACGAGCAGTTGTAGTAGGTATACTTTATTATGGTTTAGCTGTAATTGAAGGACAGCTAATGAGAGTTCAAGGTGTTATTCCTAATTTATTTGATGAGAGTCATTATTTTTCTATTATGACTGTGCATCCTATTGTTGGAATTTTTGGTTCAACTTATCTTATTGTTTTTGGTGCTTTTACATTCTTAGTACCTTACCTTATGAAGAAACCTTTATATAGTATCCCTCTTGCTAACTTTACATGGATGTCAATTGCTGGTGGTACATTATTATCTTGGTTAGGTGGAGCTATTTTCCATTATGCACCTTTATATACATTATATTGGCCATTACCAGTTGATTTTATTCAATTTAACCCAATTGGTGGACTTATATTCGTACTTGGTATTGCTATTATTATGGTCGGTACTTTAGCGTTTATTTATAATATCTTTGCAACTGTATTTTATACAGAAGAGGGACATGAAAAAAGACCTATGAAACCACTAATCTTATCAGCACTTGGTATTGATGGTATGTTAAATATCTGGTACAAAATGACAGGTCGTGAGCCATATAGCAAAGAACCTGCTGTTTCATTACCTGTTGTTGCTATTTTTAGAGGAACAATTGATACATTTTTAGATGCTTTAGTTATTTTAACTTGTGGTGTTTTAATCCTTGTATATATTGTTGGTGATTTAGGTGGTATGGCATTGGATTATACATCTGTAAATGCACTTTTATATAAAAACTTTTTCTGGTGGGGATTAGACCTTATTGCTGATGGACTTGTAT
>DAOVXU010000217.1 GCA_030635995.1 Arcobacter sp.
AATGAAGAAGATTTAATAAAAAATATGATCTTTGAAAGATTAAAGTTTCAAAGAGAGTTTTTTAAAAAAATTAGATTATTTAGAGTAGCAGTAATATTTATAGGAATATATGCTATATTATTTGTATTAAAATTATTTCCAATTTCTTTGGGTATATAATATATGTTAAAGATTATTAAGAAAAAACTCTATAACTATAAAGCAATATCTGAAATAATATTTTCATACAATGTAAAAGAGTTAAATAATGAGCTAAAATATAATTTTGTATTGATTATCAGGAATAAAACAAATGGATTTTAAAATACTCATAGAAAAATATGATAATGAAATAAACTCAAATATAAAAAAAGAGATAGATAAAGATATTTGGGTAAGATTTGGTCAGAAAAGTGCTGTATTGGTTATAGATATGAGTGGATTTACAAAAACTGTAAAAAAGTATGGGATAGTTCACTACCTATCTATGATATACAATATGAATAAAATAGTTGAAAAGACGGTAAAAGAAACCTATGGAAGAGTTATAAAGTTTGAAGCAGATGATGCTTTTGTAGTATTTAAAGTGCCATCAAATGCTTTAAAATGTACACTAGAACTAAATAAAAGATTTAATGATTACAATAGTACAGTAGACAGATCTTCCCATATAAATATAAAATGTGGACTTGACTATGGGGATTGTTTATTTCCTACAGAAAATGACTTTTTTGGTGATGTTGTAAATGTAGCAAGTAAACTTGGAGAAGATATAGCAACAAAAGGTCAAATCCTTATATCTAATAATTTTGCAAAAGAGATAGAAATAATGTATAAAAAACTAACAAAAAAAGAACAAAAATTCATCGAAGTAGTTGATGTAAATCCAACTTAAAACAAACGAAGGAAAATTAGTATTAAAAATATTAGGAAGTGTAGCTGTTGCTTCATTATTACTTACAGGATGTGGAAAAAAAGCACCAAGACCAACAAAATAACTTGAGTCAGATTTTAGATGTAGACAAGATGGTATTTTAGCTCCTAAATGGACTTGTACCCCATATTCAGCAAATGCAATATGCAAAGATGAACGCAGGAAATGATAAATCTATGCAAAGAAGTGAAGCTATGGTAGACGGTAGAGATTCTCTTACTTCTCAAATCAGTACTAAAAAACCTTTTTAAATCATATAAAGCAACTACAGGAAGTGGTACAGCTTCAACATTTGATGCAACAACATCAAAAGTATCTAAACAACTTGCATCTCAAACATTAAAAGGAAGTAGAGCTATTGATAGTTGTATGAGCCAAAAAACAAATGAACTATATCTACTTGTAACTGTATCAAATAATGAAATATCAAATGCTAGGGGTAAAGCAATCAAAACTTCATATAAAAATGACCCAGCTATGTATCAAAAGTTTAAAGCATCAACGGCAAATGGTGAATTAGATAAAGAGTTAGAAAAGTCTAGAAAATAATCTAAAAGGATTTTAAATATGTTATCAGTTATAGCTATGGCACTTGTAGAAATACTTACTAAAAAAGCTTGATGAGATGAATGAAATTGACATAGGTGGTGCACCATCTTGGTATAGGGTAGAGGTAGAAAATCAAATGTGTACATTATAGAACAAAGTGAAGCTAGTGTTAGTTTTACAAGTTTTAAAAACTAAATATAAATAAATTTCAAAATTCACACCTCTTGTGACGCTCAGCGTGACACCTTTTAAATATACTTTATTCTGTTATAACAAATAAAATATTTTATGCATTAAAAGTACAAAATAAACTGGAGCTAAAATTGATATAGGTAAAAATATCAAATTTAAATTTTTAAAGTGTATAAGATGAAAAATGTTACAACTCGTAACCTTTAAGCTAACTCATAAAGTATTTTAAAAATAACCTAATATTTTTGCTCTATTTTGTTTCATTTTGCTCTATTTTGCATAAATTCATAAAAAAACCTCAAAAATTGCTTTAAGTTTTTGTTCTATTTTGCTCTATTTTCTTCTATTTTGTATTCATAATTTTGTCTAATCTTTTCATCTGTTATAAACTTCACTCACAAGGATAAAGTATATGGAAAATACATTAAAGTTAATGGAGTTGTTTTTAACAATCACTATAAATAGTAATGAGATAATCATTCAAAACAAAAAGTTAGAAATTCAAAACAACAAAATCTTACAACATTTAAATCAATTAGAATTAAACCAATTGAACCCTAAAATTGTAAAGTTTAATATTGATACACAATCTAAAGCAAGTAAGATTTTAAACTGTTCAATACCAACTTTAAAAAAAGCTATTGAAAATAATATTTTAATAGAAAATATTCATTATAAATTTAATGGAAAAAGTAAATATTTTTTTTCATCAATCACATTAGAACAAATAAAAGGAAAAATTTAAAACTAGCTCAAAGCATATATCTTTTTTATACTCCTTTTGAAGATATATGTATTGAAGAGGTTTTAAGCTTACTACCAAAAATTATAAAGTGATATTTATTTCGTATATCACTTTTAAGGTAAATCGAAATAAAAACTAAAAAATGAAAGGTTTAAAAAATGGAAAAAAACAAAGATGTAAAAGTAACTAAACATGGTAATTATTTATACGGTGTTTTAGATGGTGTAGATTTTGTACAAAGTGGAACACTTGAAAATGGAAATAAATACGGAGCAAGTGTAAAACTAAGATTTATAACTAAAATTACAGTTATAAAAACAGTTGAGGGTGTAGAGATACCAACACTAAAAGCAAT
>DAOVXU010000216.1 GCA_030635995.1 Arcobacter sp.
AGAACATCATAATCTTTAGAAATTTGCTTAGTTAAATCTGCAACTAATGGAAAAGCAACTCTTCCAATACCACCTTGATTTACTGGAGTTTCTCTCCATGCAAAATGTGAAAATTGTGAATCAACAGAAACACCAATAACATTAACACCTCTCTCTTTAAAATCAGCTACTCTTTTAGAGAAAGCGATGATTTCTGAAGGACATACAAAAGTAAAATCTAATGGATAAAAGAAAAGTACTGTACCTTTTTCACCATAGTTTTCTGATAATTTAAAATCTTCTACGATTTGACCATTTGCTAATACAGCAGTTGCTGTAAAGTCTGGAGCTTGTTTTGTTACTAACATATTTAATTCCTTGTTTTGTTTAATTGCCGTATTATATATGATTAATATTAAATTATTATTAATAAAAATTAGTAAAGGATAAAAATTATTAATTAAAAAACTTAATCTTTTAGATTTTGTGTATAATAGGCGTATGAATAATTATACAATAATGTTAAGAGAACATAATCTAAAAGCAACACCACAAAGAATAGCAATAATAGATATAATTGACAAATATGGTCATATTAATATAGATAAACTATATGAATCTATAAAAAATAAATTTGAATCTATATCATTGGCAACAATATATAAAAATATACATACAATGAGTGAAAATTTACTATTATTAGAGGTTAAATTACCAAATGAAAAATCAGTTTATGAGATAGTAAAAGGGAAACATTCCCATCTTTTATGTAATAGTTGCCACTCTATTATAGATATAGAAGTTGATACAAATATGATTGAAAATAGTATCTCTTCAAAATATAGTTTTAATATAGATCAAAGTGATTTAGTTTTATCTGGTAGATGTAAAAATTGTCTAACTTAGGTTATAATATAATATTGTAATTTAAAAGGAGGGGAGATAATATGGAAGAGATGATTAAGAAGTTAGCTATACTGGCTATAAATAATAAACTAAGTGGTGTAGATATACTATCTAAGCGTGAGGTTGTAAAACAATTTCCTCAATTTGTTTTGCCTAAAGCTACATTTATAACATTAAAACAAAATGGGAAGTTAAGAGGTTGTATAGGTTCACTTGTAGCACATAGAGAACTTTATGATGATATTATTCAAAATGCTCAAAGTGCAGCATTTAAAGACCCTCGATTTAAACCTTTGACAAAAGATGAATTAGTAAATACAACTATTGAAATATCTTTATTAACAGATGCTGTATTAGTAAATTATGATGATATAGAAGATTTAAAAACAAAAGTTGAAGTTGGAGTTGATGGGATTATTTTAAAGCTTGATGGGAAACAATCTACATTTTTACCTCAAGTTTGGGAAGAGTTAAACTCTTTTGATTTGTTTTTTGAACATCTATGTAGAAAGGCTGGGCTTAGTGGAGATTGTTTATCTAAACAGCCAATAATATATAAGTATCAGGTTGAAAAGATAAAATAAGGTTTAGGTGAAGTTAGCCATTTCGTAAATATATAATCACACAACGGCTTCAGGATGGGTACCCCAAAAATTTGCATTTTTGACCCTTTCCTTGCAGATGTTGTGTGATTATATATTTACTACATTACTTTTTATAATAAAATCCTAATCTATGAATTGGATTTTATTATTAAATAGATATATAGGATAAGTTTATGAAATTTTATAAAGATGGTAAGGGTACAAAGCAAATATGTACTTTATGCCAACACTATTGTAATATTGAGATTGGTAAGACAGGTATTTGTGGAGTAAATAAAAATATTAGTGGGGAGATTGAGTGTTTAGTTTATGGTTACCCTGCTGTTATAAATATTGATCCTGTTGAAAAAAAACCACTTTACCATTTTTTACCAAATACAAAAACACTCTCTATTGGAACTGTTGGGTGTAATTTTAAATGTTCTTTTTGTCAAAATCATGGAATATCTCAAGAGCATAAGATAAATAAAGATAGATATTATCCCCCTGAACAAATTATACAAATAGCTTTACGAAATGATTGTAAATCCATCTCTTATACATATAATGAACCTACAATATTTTACCCATATATTAGGGATATAGCTATTTTAGCACATAAAAATGGCTTAAAAAATATATTGGTTTCAAATGGTTTTGAATCTACAGAAGTTATAAATGATATGGTAGGGCTTATTGATGGGGCAAATATAGATTTAAAATCTTTTGATGGTAAATATTATAAAAAAGAGTTAGGTGGAGATTTAGAAAAAGTAAAAGAGAATTTAAAACTGTTTAAAAAATTAAATATATGGATAGAGGTAACCACTTTAATAATACCAAATCATAATGATAGTTTTGAAGAATTAACTCAAATAGCCTCTTTTATAGCAGATGAATTATCATTAACTACACCCTGGCACTTAAGTGCTTTTCATCCTGATTATAAACTTTTAGATCAACCAAGAACACCAAATAAAACTTTAGAGATGGCATATGATATTGGAAAAGATAAAGGGCTGAAATATGTTTATAAAGGAAATGCTCAATTAGAAAACCAAACAAGATGTTCAAAATGTGATAGTTTAATAATATCAAGAGTAACATATCAAATCAAAAAAGACAAAAGGAAAAATGGTAACCATTGTCCCTCTTGTGGTACAGTTTTAGATGGTGTATATTTTACCTCACGGGATATGAATGTCGCAGGTAGTTTTTATTCCTCCTCTTGTGAGGAACTAAAAAAACAATTTAATCACTTTTCTAACATATTAAAAAAATCTGATTTTAAT
>DAOVXU010000072.1 GCA_030635995.1 Arcobacter sp.
AGCTTTTTTTATGAATAATACATATTTATATATGTTATAATAGATAAAATTAACCTAAAAGGTATCAAATGAAAGTTGAATTACTACAACACTCAAATTTAAAAATATGTGCTCATGCTATTAGAACTTGTTGGCAAAGTTTTGATAAAAGTGATGAGGGTGGAGAGAAAGACAAAGAACTTATTGATAGAGTTGGAAATAAATTCAAACATGCTTCTACTTTAGAACATCTTACATACACTTTTTATATATCTGGAGTTTCAAGAGCATTACTTCAAGAATTAGCTCGTCATAGAATGGCATCTCCAAGTGTAAAATCTACAAGATATACTTTAAAAGAGTTAAAAGATGAAGATACTTTTACAAATGGTATGAGTATGATTGAATTAAAAGAAAAATATACAGATATTTCTCAAGTTTATTCAGATATACATATGAGAAGAGCTTCTAAATATCTTGTATTCACAGATGTCTTAGGTGTAGATTTTGCTTCAGTAGTTGCTTTAGAAAACTTAAGATTAATGTTAAAAGATGGTGTGGCAAATGATAAAGCAAAATTTTGTTTGCCTGAAAGTTATAAAACAGAATTAACTTGGACTATTAATGCAAGAAGTTTACAAAATTTCCTTAGTTTAAGAAGTAGTAAAGCGGCACTTTGGGAGATAAGAGATTTAGCTATTATGATATTTGAAACACTACCCAATGAACATCAATATCTTTTTAATTTTTGTGTTGAAGAGAGATAAATTAACTTTTATTTTTCCAATACATGAATATTATATTGATTGTCTATTATATAATCTAATTTTTCATCATCTAGTTTAGTAGTAATTTGAATAAGTGCTTTCATTGCCATACCAGAACTTCGATTTTTATTCACATAAAATATCAAATTATCAAGAGTATAATGACTTAAAGATAAATTTTTATTTATATTTTCCAATATATTATATATATTCATCTATTTTTTAATCTCAACTGATAATTTATACCCATTTGATGTATGATTTTCTATAAAATTACAAGGTATTTTAGATCTTAATTTTGAAATTAATTGCCTAACATGTCCATTTTTAAATGTCTCACCCCAAACATAACTTTCTATTTTTTCATTTGATACATTTTTCCCACCATTTTTTATTAAGACATCCAAAAGCAATGCTTCTTTATTTGTTAATTTAATAATAAGATTATCAATTATAAAAGTTTTTTCAACTCTATTGTACTCACCACAATTTTTAAATATAATATTATTTGGAACTAAACTTAATGTATGTTCAATTTTAGCTATAACCTCTCTTATATCAAAAGGTTTTTTTATATAATCACTACACCCAATATCATATGCTTTTACTATCGTATCTATATTTATATCTGCACTCATTATAAATATATTTGCATTTTTATTTATAAATTTTATCTGTTTTACCAATTCCATACCATTAATATGCGGTAAATTTATATCTACCATATATAAATCATAAGAATCATCAAGATTTTCAAAAGCATCTTTACCATCATTAAAAGTTGTAACATCATAATTTATTTTACTAAACACATTAACAATTGTTTCATTTAATAATGTATCATCTTCTACTAAAAATATTTTCATGCATACATTGTATACAATTTAGTGTCTAAATTGTGTAACTTTTTGTAAAATAATACTATAATCTTTGAAAATGTGTAATAGCTACCGCTATTGCATCTGTTATATCAAGTGATTTTATCTCTTGCTTTATATTTAAAAGTCTTTTTACCATAAATGCAACTTGATTTTTATCAGCTTTTCCATTTCCTGTTACTGCTTTTTTTACTTGTAAAGGAGTATATTCTGCAAAATTTCCAAAATCTTGTAATATTTTTAAACTAATTGCTCCTCTAAATTGAGCAAGTTTAATAACAGATTTTGGATTGAATGCAAAAAACATATCTTCAATGGCAACTTCATCAATTTTATGATTTTTTGTAATCAAATCAAGTCCCTCAACAAACTCTAAAATTTGCTCTTGTAATATTCTTGATTTCATTTTAATTAAACCAGCTTCAATAAGTTTAATTTTTCTATTATTCACTTCTAAAATTGCATAACCACAATTTATTGTTCCTGGATCTATACCTAATATTTTCATAAATTAATAGTATCATAAAGTATATTATTTTTAATTGTTTTCACATATTCACATAGAGTTATTCACATAATTCACAGGCACTTTTTTTATAAGTAGCACAAAAAAATTAACTTACCATATATTTACCTTTTTTTAGTTACAATAATATAAATAAAATTTATAGGGATTTAAAATTTGTTAAAAGTAAATATTTTAGAAGAGTTAGAAAAAGAAATTACTACTTCTGATTATAATAAATTTATAAAACAGCTTGTATATAAAAGAGCGAGCTCTAGTGATGAGTTAATTGTATTTGAAGCTCCTAATAAATTTATAGCAAACTATATAAAAACAAAATTTACTAATACTATCCAAAATATATATTTCAACCTTACAAATACTAAACCATCTATTGAGATAAAACTTGCAGGTGAAAAAAGAAGAGCAAAAAAAGATATATTAAATGATCAATTATTATCAAGTACTCCTGAAAATACTATTTTAAATCAATCATATACTTTTGATTCTTTTGTAGTTGGAAGTTCAAATCAAATGGCATACAATGCCTCTAAAGCTGTATCTACAAAATTAGGAATTCTATATAATCCACTTTTTATTTATGGTGGAACTGGTTTAGGTAAAACTCATCTACTTCAAGCTATTGGTAATAGTGCTATTGAACAACATAAAACTGTAATATATGTTACTATTGAACAATTTATGAATGATTTTACTTTTAGTATAAAAACAAATAAAATGGATCATTTTAGAAATAAATATAGAAAATGTGATTTACTTCTAATAGATGATGTTCAATTTTTAAGTGGTAAAGATGAAACTCAAAAAGAGTTATTTCATACATTTAATGAACTTCATACAGCAAATAAACAGATCATATTAACTTCTGATAAACTCCCTTCTCAAATTGCAGGTCTAGAAGAGAGACTTAAAAGTAGATTTGAATGGGGTCTTACAACAGATGTTCAGATACCAGGATTTGAAACAAAAATAGCTATTATTGAAAAAAAATGTGATCTAAATGCTATTAACCTTTCAAAAGAGATAGTTCAATATATAGCTACCACACTTGATAGTTCAATTAGAGAAGTTGAAGGTTTACTTATTAAGATAAATGCAAGTGCTGATCTACTAGGTCAAAAAATAAATTTAGAATTAGTTCAAAATCTTTTAAAAGATCAAATAAAAGAAAAAAAAGACAATATAAAATTACCAAATATCATAGAAATAGTATCAAGAGAATTAAATATAAAACCAAGTGATTTAAAATCATCAAAAAGAACAGCAAATGTAGTAAATGGAAGAAGAATAGCTATATACCTTTCAAGAGAACTTACACATAATTCTATGCCAGATATTGCTAAATTTTTAGGAATGAAAGATCATTCATCTGTTTCTAAAAATATTTCAAAAGCAAATGAACTAATAGAAAAAGATGAAAACTTTAGATTAACTATTGAAAATCTAAAAAATAAAATAATAAATAAGGAATATTAAAAAAGTTATAAAAGTTAATGTGAATAGGTGTGAATAAAATTATTAATTATTCAACCCTTTTAAGTACCATAAATAAATGATTTAAACATTGTTTTCACTTATTCACATCACCTACTAATACTACTACTTTTTTAATAATATAAAGGAAATAAATTATGAAGTTCACAACAAACAAAAGTAAATTTGAAATTATCATTTCATCTATGCAACCTTTTTTAGAAAAAAAAGATTCTAGTTCTATAACTTCTCATATATATATAGAAATACTAAATAATTCTTTAATCATTAAAGCTACAGATTATGAAATGGGATTAGAAGCTAAAATTAATGATATTATAAATATAGAAGATGGAAAAGCTACAGTTAATGGTTCTAATCTTTTAAATATAATAAGAAGATTAAAAAATGATAATATAGAATTTGAAGTAAATAATAATAACCTTTTAATTAAACAAAATAAATCATCATTTAAATTACCAATGTATGATGCTAATGAATATCCAAATTTCCCTTCATTAAATGATTTAAATGATTTAGATATAAATACTATAAATTTAATAAACTCTATTAAAAGAATAACACCAGCAATTGATAGCAATAATCCTAAATTTGAATTAAACGGTGCATTGATAGATATAAAAGAAGATAAAATAAATTTTGTTGCAACTGATACTAGAAGATTAGCTGTTTCTCATTTAGGAAATATGTCAAATCAACCTATGCAAATAATTATACCTAAGAAAGCTATAATAGAGATACAAAAACTTTTCTTTGATCAAACACAAACATCTTATGATGAAGTTAATCTTATTTTATCAAATGATAATTATACTTTTTTTACAAAACTTATAAATGGTAAATTTCCAGATTATGCTAGAATTATACCTACAAGCTTAAAACATAATTTCTCTTTATCTAAATCTTTATTAGTAGAATCAATTAAATTAATAACATCTTTAAAACCAAATATAAAAATAACATTTAGTGCTACAAATATATTATTTGAAAGTGTAGATGAAGATAGTGAAGCTAAAACTCAAATAGATATAAATTTAAATATAGAAGAGACTTTTTATATAGCTGTAAATAGTAAATATTTATTAGATTTTTTAAGTAGTACAAGTAATGAAAATATAAAAATAGGTTTTAATGAATCTAATTTACCATTTTATTTAGAAGATGATAAATTTATGACTATTATTATGCCAATTATACTAGATAAGTAGGAGACAAAAATGAGTGAAGATATAAAAAAAGAATACGGAGCTAGTAATATAAAAGTCCTTAAAGGGCTTGAAGCAGTTAGAAAAAGACCAGGAATGTATATAGGTGATACCAATGAAAATGGTTTACATCATCTTGTTTATGAAGTTGTTGATAACTCTATAGATGAAGCTATGGCTGGATTTTGTGATACTATTGATATAACTATTACTAAAACAAATGGAATTATTGTAAAAGATAATGCAAGAGGGATACCCGTAGATATTCATCCTAGTGAAAATATATCTGCTGCTACTGTTGCCCTTACAGTTTTACATGCAGGTGGTAAATTTGATAAAGATACATATAAAGTATCTGGTGGACTTCATGGTGTTGGTGTATCTGTTGTAAATGCTTTATCTTCTATGCTTAAAATGACAATTCATAAACATGGTGAGATTCATCATCAAGAATTTCATGAAGGTAAATATGATAAACAACTTGAAGTGATAGGGAAAACTAAAAAATCTGGAACAATTATAGAGTTTCAACCAGATCTTACAATTTTTGAAATTGGTGTTTTTTCTTTTGAAATTTTATCTAAAAGATTTAGAGAAGTTGCATATTTAAATCCATTTATTACTATTAATTTAAAAGATGAAAGAGATGGTACTAAAGAAAGTTATCATTTTGAAGGTGGTATTAAACAATTTGTTGAAGATGTAAATAAAGCAAATCCTATGACCGATGCAGTTGCATTTTCAGCTGTAGAAGATGATGTAGAAGTTGATATTGCATTGATGTATAATTCAACATATACAGAAAAAACACAATCATTTGTTAATAATATTAGAACAAAAGATGGTGGAACTCATGAAGCTGGTTTTAAAGCAGGGCTTACAAGAGCTATAACTAAGTATTTAAAAGATAATGCAAATGCAAGAGATAAAGATGCAAAAATTACTGGTGATGATGTTAGAGAAGGTTTAGTAGCTGTAGTTTCAGTTAAAATTCCTGAACCACAATTTGAAGGACAAACTAAAGGAAAACTTGGAAGTTCGTATGTAAGACCTATTTGTCAAAAACTTACAAATGAGATGTTAAGTAAATATTTTGAAGAAAATCCTGCTCAAGCAAAAGGTGTAATGGAAAAAGCACTTATGGCTAGTCGTGGTAGAGAAGCTGCTAAAAAAGCAAGAGAACTTACAAGAAAAACAGATACTATGAGTGTAGGTACACTTCCAGGTAAACTTGCAAATTGTCAAACAAAAGATCCTGAAATAGCAGAACTTTATTTAGTGGAAGGGGATTCTGCTGGTGGTTCTGCTAAGCAAGGTAGAGATAGAGTTTATCAAGCAATTTTACCACTTAAAGGTAAGATTTTAAATGTTGAAAAATCTAGACTTGATAAGATTTTAAAATCTGAAGAGATTAAAAATATTATTACAGCATTAGGTAGTGGTATTGGTGAAGATTTTAATATTGAAAAAGTAAGATACCATAAAATTATTATTATGACAGATGCAGATGTTGATGGTAGCCATATTCAAACTTTACTATTAACATTTTTCTTTAGATTTTTAAGACCAGTTGTTGAAGCTGGTTATCTTTATATGGCACAACCACCACTTTATCTTTACAGAAAAGGTAAAAATGAAGTATATCTAAAAGATGATTCTGCTTTAAATATATATTTAATAGAACATGGTTTATCAAATTTTGAATTTGAAGGTATGGGATATAATGATCTACTTGATATGTTTAAAATTGTTTCTGCATATAGAGGTATGTTAGCTAATCTTGAAAAAAGATATTCACTTGTAGAGGTGATTAAATATATTATTGAAAATGATGATTTAGTAGGACTTACAAATGAAGTATTATTCTCTAAATTAGAAAAATTTATAACTGATAATGGTTGGAATATATTAAATAAAACAGTAAATGAAAATAGTATCCATATGTTTGTACAAACTGCAAATGGACTTGAAGAGTTACTTTTAGATGATGAACTTTTTGCATCACCATATTTTGGAGAAGCTACATATCTATTTAAAAAGTTAAATGAGAGAGATTTAACTCTATTTAATGGGCAAGATCTGATAGAACTTCTTGAAAGTATAGAGCAAAGTGCTAAAAAAGGTGCATATATCCAAAGATATAAAGGACTTGGAGAGATGAATCCTGAGCAACTTTGGGAAACCACTATGACACCAGATGAGAGAAGATTATTAAGAATAACAATAGATGATGCAGAAGCCGCTTCTGATACATTTACACTATTTATGGGTGATGAAGTAGAACCACGAAGAAAATATATAGAAGACCATGCTAAGGATGTTGAACATTTAGATGTTTAATTCTTAGTTATTTTAAACTAATATTAGGACTGAATGCCTTAGTGCTAAGGTTTACTATATCTCCAATTTGAAGATTTTTAACTTCATCTTGAGAGATTACGACCTCTACAAGTTGTTGACCAATAGCTACAATAGCTATATAAATCACATCAACTTTTACAATATCTAAAAGTTCCCCCTCAAAAGAAAACTTTTGTGAACCAGTAGTTCTTAACAATACATCTTTAGCTTTTCCATCATTTATAATTTTACCTTGCTCTAAAACAACTACACGATTACTAAGTCTATAAATCTCACTTGGATCGTGACTAACCATAATAGTTGTTGTTCCAAACTCTTTATGTAAAGTTAAAATCTCATTTTGTAATTTTGTTCTCATACTAGGATCTAAAGCAGATAATGGTTCATCCATCAGTAATAAGTTTGGTCTATTCATTAAAGCTCTACATAAACTAGCGCTTTGTTTGTGGCGCCGGCTAAGGGTATTTGGGAGTCGCTTTTTTAGTTCACTAAGTTCTGTCATATCTAATAGATAATTTGCCAATTTTTTATCTTTTGTTACAAAAAGTAGATTTTCCTCTACACTCATATTTGCAAAAAGTGCATAATCTTGAAATACAAAACCAATCTCTCTTTTTTGTGTTGGAAGATTAAAT
>DAOVXU010000132.1 GCA_030635995.1 Arcobacter sp.
AATTTTTTCTTTCTTTTCGATTCCAAAAACATCACTAGTGGAATCAGTTCTTTTTTGTTCTTGTGCTTGAGTTGATTTTACATTTACTGTATCTTCTGCTTGAATAATTTTATCTATATCTAGTGAACGATCAATTTTTTTAGTTGTTGTTTGTAAAATATCTTTATCAATATTTTCAATAATATCATCGGATGCAAAATCATTTTGAGTTTGTGGTTCTTGAATTAATCTTATTGTTATAATAGTAATTAAAAATAATAATACAAGTGCAAATCCAAAAACTATATATTTTTGTTTATTATTGGTGTTATTATTTAAAATAATATCATCTAACTCTTGAAAATCTGAATTATTATTTTGTTCTAATTTAATATCATTAATATTTTCATTAGAGGAGTTAAATATAGCTTTTTGCTTTTGTGCATCTAAAGAATCAGTTTGTTCTTTTAATCGTACTTTTTCTTTTTCTATCTCTAAATTTTTAATAAATTCTTCCCCTCTAACTTCCATAATAAATCCTTTAATAAATTAATATGTAGATTTTGTATAAATCACAAATTTTTGTGCAAGTTCTTTTAACTCTTCTTTGATTGTAGTTTGAAGTTGAGTATTTCCAATATCATCTAAAACATCAGCAATTTTTCCACCAATAAATTCAAACTCAGTCTCTTTCATACCACGAGCTGTTAATGCAGGAGATCCAACTCTAATACCTGAAGTTACAAATGGACTTCTTGTTTCACCTGGAACTGTATTTTTATTGATAGTTATTCCTGCATTTCCAAGAGCTAAATCAGCATCTTTTCCAGAGATCTCTTTTCCTACAAAAGAGACTAATATTAAATGATTGTCAGTACCACCACTAACTACATCGTAACCTCTTTCAACTAATACTTCACCAAGTATTTTAGCATTTGCTTTTACTTGTACTGCATATTCTTTCCATTGTGGTTTTAAAATTTCACCAAATGCAACAGCTTTAGCAGCAATAACATGAACTAATGGACCACCTTGAGTACCTGGGAAAATAGCACTATTTAATTTTTTAGCAATATCTTCATCATTACACATAATCATTCCACCTCTTGGACCTCTTAATGTTTTGTGTGTTGTTGTAGTTACCACATCTGCATATGGAAATGGACTAGGATGTTCACCAGCAGCTATCAGACCGGCAATATGTGCAATATCAGCAAATAAAATTGCTCCTACTTCATCAGCTATCTCTCTAAACTTTTTAAAGTCAATCTCTCTAGCATATGCACTAGCTCCACAAATAATAATTTTAGGCTTAACAATTTTAGCAATATCCAAAACTCTATCATAATTGATTCTACCATCAAGTTCAACACCATAAGTAAATGCAGAGTAGTTTTTACCGGAAAAACTTGGTTTACTACCATGTGTTAAGTGACCACCATGAGATAGATCCATACCAAGAAGTTTATCACCAGCTTTTAATAATGCAGCATAAACAGCACCATTTGCTTGACTTCCAGAGTGTGGTTGAACATTTGCAAATTTACATCCAAATATCTCACAAGCTCTATCAATAGCTAGTTGCTCTACTTGATCAGCAAATTCACATCCACCATAATATCGTTTATAAGGGTACCCTTCTGCATATTTATTTGTAAAAATAGAACCCATAGCTTCCATAACAGCAGGAGATGTAAAGTTTTCACTAGCAATCATCTCTAAATGGTTCGTTTGTCTCTCCAATTCACCCTCAATCATTCCAAATACTTCAGCATCTGCTGTCGCTAAATTATCATTTTTTATAAAATTACTCATTTGTTTCCTTCTTTGTTATTTTTCTATATCAGCATGTAAATCAATCTCTTGAGCTATTGGTTTCATAGCAGGAAATAATAATACATCTCTAATAGAATGTTGATTTGTAAGCATCATCACAAGCCTATCAATTCCTATACCTTGCCCAGCTGTTGGAGCCATACCATATGAAAGTGCATTTACAAAATCTGCATCCATCTCATGTGCTTCATCATCTCCAGCATCTTTAGCATCCATTTGTCCCTCAAATCTACTTAGTTGGTCAAGTGGATCATTTAGCTCACTAAAGGCATTAGCTATCTCTTTACCTGCCATAAATAGTTCAAATCTTTCTGTTACTTGATGATTGTCATCACTTCTTCTAGCAAGTGGAGATATCTCTACAGGATAATCAGTAATAAATGTTGGGTCTATTAATTTACCCTCAACATATTCATCAAATAGTTCACCTTGTAATTGACCTAGATTTAAATTTGGTTTTACTTGAACATTGTGCTCTTTTAGATAAGCATAGATAGAGTTAATGTCATTACAACTATCAGATGGAACACCACCAATTGTTGTTAAAGATTCAACTAAGCCAATCTCTGTAAAGTTTGCAAAATTTATCTCAATATTACCATAAGGTAATGTTGTAGGTAAATCTAAATGTTCAAAAAGATATTCAAAATATTCTTTTGTTATCTCTATTAAATCTCTGTAAGTTTTATATGCCCAATAAAATTCAATAGATGTAAACTCTGGATTATGTGTTGCATCCATACCTTCATTTCTAAAGTTTCTATTTATTTCAAATACAGCTTCAAATCCACCAACTATTAATCTTTTAAGATAAAGTTCTGGTGCAATTCTTAAATATCTATCAACACCTAATGCATTGTGACGAGTTGTAAATGGTTTAGCATTTGCTCCACCTGCAATAGGATGCATCATAGGAGTTTCAACTTCTAAGAAACCTTTATCTTCAAAAAATCTTCTAGTTAAACTAATAACTTTACTTCTTATATGAAAAGTTTTTCGCACCTCTGAATTCATAATCAAGTCTAAATATCTTTGTCTATATCTTAACTCTTTATCTGCAAGACCATGATACTTTTCAGGTAAAGGGCTAATTGCTTTTGTAAGAATTGTTAAGTGATTAACATGAAGTGAAAGTTCACCTTTTTGAGTTACAAAAGGATAACCTTTTACTTCAATAATATCTCCAACTTCTATAAGTTTTTTAATCTCATTATAAAAACCATCTTCTAAATTATCTCTTGCAACATATATTTGTAAAAGACCAGATTCATCTTCTATTTTAAGAAAACTTGCTTTCCCCATATTTCTATAAAATTTAATTCTACCTGCAACAGTATAGTGTCTATGTTCTGCTCTTTGATTTTCAAGTGTTTCAACATCGCTATTTACATTGAAAAATTTTCCAATAGTTGTATCTCTTTTACTATCATTTGAATAAGGGTTATATCCTAATTCTCTAAGTTTATCAGCTTTTTCTATTCTTTGTTGTATATATTTATTTTCAAACAATTTAATTTTTCCTTTATTTATTTATCTTGGCAGTTTTGACATAACCCATATATTTGCATACTATGGTCTGTGATTTTAAATCCATTCTTTGTTGCTATATCTTCTTGTCTTTTTTCAATATCATCATCTAAAAATTCAACAATTTTACCACAACTTGTACAGATAAGATGATCATGGTGTTCATCTGTATTACCTTCATATTTTTTTCCATTTTTTCCAAAAGATATAGATGATATTAAATTTACCTCTTCGAGAAAATTTAGTGTTCTGTAAATAGTTGCTATACCTATATTTTGTTCTGGATAATCTTTTTGGATGATACTATGTATCTCTTCAGCATTTAAATGTTCATCTAAATTTACAAGTATTTGAAGTATAACTGCTCTTTGTTCAGTATATTTCATCCCTTTTGATTTGATTATATTTTTTAATTCATCTATAATTTTATCATTGTTTTTCATATCATTCACCACTAATCTTTTCAATTTCTTCTTTTATACTTTGAGTTGATACATCTTCTATAACCTCTTTTGTTGTTTCAATCGCTTCATCAATATTATTTGATATTTGAGATTGTAATTGAACTGTATCTAGTTTTACAATATATTCTCCAGATGCTTTTAACATAGGATATGCAAGGCTATTTTTTGTAGAATTTTCTAGTTTTTTATTTATAACTTCAACTTGTGATACAGCATAAATGATAATTGCAAATAATAAAAATACTTTTCCTGCTCCAAAAACAAATCCTAAAAATCTATCAAAGATCCCAAGTCCACTTAAACTAAAAGCTTTGCTGACAATGATACCTATAAGATATGCAATGATCCAAAAAGCAACTAAAGAGAGGATAAACCCAACCAATAATGCTGTATTATTATTTTCAATAGGTATAATAGTGTCAATTACACCAGCCATATTTGAAGCTAATCTCGAAGCTACAAATACACCACCTACCAATCCAACAAGAGCAAAAAACTCTTTTATAAATCCTCTAAATAAACCTTTTAGTCCAAGTAATATTACTAATGTAAATATGATAAGATCAAAATAATTAATATTTTCCATTTATTCACCAATTTTTTAAATTTTAATAGATGATTATATCTTAATTTCGCTAAAATAATCTTTATGATACAAAGATACAAAACAAAAAAAATATATGTAGGTGATGTTGCAGTTGGGGGAGATGCTCCCATCTCTGTTCAATCAATGACTTTTACTAAGACAAGTGATGTTGTTGCTACTTTAGAACAGATAAAATTATTACATTTTGCAGGGGCTGATATAGTTAGAGTTGCTGTTCCAGATATGGAAGCGGCACATGCTCTTAAAGAGATAAAAAAACATTCAAGTTTACCAATAATAGCTGATATACATTTTAATTATAAATTGGCTCTAATTGCAGCTGAAGTTGTTGATTGTGTTCGGTTCAATCCTGGAAATATAGGTGAACAAAATAGAATTAAAGAGATAGTAAAACAATGTAAACAACGAAGTATTCCTGTAAGAATAGGGGTAAATTGTGGCTCTTTAGAGGCTAAATTTGAAGATAAATATGGACAAACTGCAAAAGGTATGGTTGAATCTGCACTTTATAATATAAAGTTTTTAGAAGATTTGGATTTTACTGATATGAAAATATCACTAAAAGCTAGTGATGTTCAAAGAACAGTAGAAGCCTATAGAATGCTTCGACCTATGAATGATTATCCTTTTCATCTGGGAGTTACAGAAGCAGGAACATTGTTTCATAGTACTATAAAATCATCTATTGGATTGGGTAGTTTGCTACTTGATGGGATAGGGGATACTTTAAGAGTTTCTATTACAGGGGAACTTGAAAAAGAGATTG
>DAOVXU010000044.1 GCA_030635995.1 Arcobacter sp.
GATGCTTTTGATAAAGAAGATTTAATAGAATTTTTCAAATCTATTGGATTGGATACACATTCTCCTGATGGATTTCGTATATTTCCAACTTCACATTCATCTCAAACAGTAATAGATGCTTTAAGTGATGAGATGGATAGATTAAATATTGAAGTTTTATCCTCTTCAGCGGTTACCAATATTGTTATTGAAAATAATATAGTTTGTGGGGTTGAAGTTGATGAGGTGGTATATAATACAAAAAATATAATTATTGCTACAGGAGGTTTAGGCTATCCGATTTTAGGTTCAACAGGTGATGGACATAGGATAGCAAAAGATTTAGGACATAAAACAACAGCCACATATCCTGCTATGATGCCCTTAAATACCAAAGAAACTTGGGTTGAAAACTGTCGAGCGGATACAATACCTAAAGTTGAGATAACTGTAGATATAAAAAAGTATAAAAAGTTAAAGGCGATAGGGGATTTAATATTTACAAAAAATGGTATTCGTGGTCCTGTTGTTTTGGATTTTGCTAGAGAGATCACTCCATTGTTTGATAAATATGAAACTATACCAATAATTATGAATTTAGTTAAAGGTAAAAATGAAAATGATATTTTAAATATTTTTAAATCTAAGCCTAAAAAATCTATTTTAGAATGTTTAGAAACTATCCTGCCAAAAGCACTTATTGTAGAATTAAGTAAATTAGTTGAGGTTGATTATACTTTAACCTATAAAAAACTTGATGGGATAAAGAAAGCCCCTTTCTTAAAAATACTTACATCAACACCTCTAATGATTAGTGGACACGATGGTTTTAAAATGGCGATGATTACAAGAGGTGGAGTTAGTTTAAAAGATATCGATCCAACTACAATGAAAAGTAAAAAAATAGATGGATTATATTTTTGTGGAGAAATAATAGATATAGATGGACCTTGTGGTGGTTACAATCTACAATGGGCATTTTCAAGTGGTTACCTTGCTGGTATGTTGAAATGACTTTAATCCACTGTGCAATGCTAAGTGAAGCTCAATATATAATAGAAAAATTAAAATTAAAACTAGAGCAAAAGAATCCAAAAATATATAAAAATGAAAAGATAGTATTGATAGTTTCAAATATAGGGAAAGAAAATACAATAAAAGCTTTAGAATTGGTATATCAAAAATATAAAATATCAAAAGCTATAAATATAGGAATATCAGGGTGCAGTGATAAAGATATAAGTATAGGGGAAGTATTTTGTACGAGTCATAAGTTAGAAGATATAAAGTATATGAAACTACAAACAGTAAATACACCAACTCTAACACCTAGCCCCTACAATCTAATCCCTACTCTATACGATATGGAAGCTAAATATTTCCAAGAAATTTCAGATAAATATATAAATCAAAATAATATATTTGTATTTAAAGTTGTTTCAGATCACTTGGATGATACAATACCTAAAAAAGAGTTTGTTAAGCAACTCATAAAAAATAGTATGAAAAGTTGGGAAAGATGGATTTAGAAAATTACAATTTTACAGTGTCTCAAAAGAATATATTAAAAAATATTGAACTTGATTTTAAGATGTGGAATGAAAAAAGTTTAGAAGAATTATTTCCAAAAGAGTTAGAAGAGAAATATAAGAATAAGCAATTATCAAAAAAACTTTTTGAATATTATGTTGATATTCATAAAAAGCTACAATTAACACCAAATAATTATAAGAATTTTGAAGATCTGAAATATGAAACTAGAAAATACAGTTTTGAATCGGTACAAAAAGAGGGATTGGGACTTGGTGCTTGTCCAGTTGCAAGTGAAGGAACAAGGTGTTGTAATCTTCTTACTCTTGATGCCGTAGAATCTTGTGGGTTTGATTGTTCTTATTGTTCTATTCAAAGCTTTTACAATCAAAATAAAATAGCTTTTGATAAAGATTTTAAAACTAAATTAGCAAATTTAAATTTAGATCCAAATCAAACTTATCATATAGGTACAGGACAAAGTAGTGATAGTTTAATGTGGGGAAATCGTGAGGGTATTTTAGATGCACTTTTTGAATTTGCAAAACAAAATCCAAATGTAATTCTTGAATTTAAAACAAAATCAGACAATATAAAATATTTACTTGAAAATGATGTTCCTAAAAATATTTTATGTACTTGGAGTTTAAATACTCAAACTATTATAGATAATGAGGAGCATTTAACAGCATCTTTAGATGAAAGAATAGGAAGTGCAAGAGTATTGGCAAATAAAGGTGTAAAAGTGGGATTTCATTTTCATCCAATAGTTGTATATGAAAATTATTTAGATGAGTATAAAGAGGTATATGATAAGTTATTAAATACTTTTAAAAGTGATGAGGTTGTTCTTGTATCTATAGGTACACTAACTTTTATAAAACCTGTAATTAAAAAACTTAGACAAAGAGAGATGAAAACAAAAATCTTACAAATGCCTTTTGAAGATATTAATGGTAAAAAATCTTACTCTTTAGAGACTAAAAAAGAGATGTTTAAACATTGCTACGATAGTTTTAAATCTTGGCATAAAGATGTATATTTTTATATGTGTATGGAAGATCATAGCTTATGGAAAGATGTATTTGGATATGAATATTCTTCAAATAATCAGTTTGAAGATTTTATGCTAAATACTTATATGGATAAAATTAACGCTAACTCTTTAAAGTAGGGCAATTATTAATTAGTTCTACTCTTATATTAACAACTTCTGTTAGATGATATTCATATGAACTATTTAATTATTAATATTAATTATGAGATAATGTGGAGTAATGTACAACAAGGATATTTATATAATGAAAATTGGAACATCTAAAAAATTATTTCTTTTAATTGCTACTTTTATAGTAGGATTTATAATATTAATTATACTTAATAGAACTTTTATTAGTCTTGTAAATGATTTAGATAAACAAACAGATAATTATCATGCTCAAATACAGATTAAGAAATATGTTAATGAAGATTTTATTAGTATTAAATCATTGTTTTTTGAACTTGCAACAACAACAACTATGAAAAAATCAAGAGATAGTTTAATAGTAAAAATTCAAAATAAAATAAAGCAAATAGAAAATTCAATAAAAGTATTAGAAGATGGAGGAACATTACAAAGATTAATTTCTATTAGTAAGGAAGGATATGATGACTTTTTTCAAAAAACAACTTATATTGTTAATCCAGATGTAAAATCAAAATTGGATATAAAAGATATTAAAATAAAATTATTTGAGATTCAAAATATGATTGGAACTATAGATAACATTCTTTTTTTAAGAACAAAATATAGAGGTTCAAAAAATAAAGAAGGATTTAATAAAATATCAAAAGAAATTAGAATATTTTATTTAGATATATCAGAGTATTTTACTAAAATCAATGAAGATGTTGAATTATCTTTACATCAAAATGATTTAGAATTAATAAAATTAAAAAATACTATATCCAAAAGAAAATTTAAATATCTAATTATAAAGTTAGCTCTTATTTTCTCAATTATATTGTTAGTATCAGGGATAGGATATAAAATAAGTTTAATAATTAACAAAGAGAATAAAAAACTAGAAGAGGTAAATGAAGAGTTAGAAACTAAAGAATTTGCAGTAAAAGCTATCTTGGATGGACAATCAAATATAGTTGTTGTTTCAGATGGAACAGAGATGATTACTGCAAATTTTGCCATTGTAGAATTTTTTAATCAATTTAAAACTATTGATGAATTTATGGATCAACATAATTGTATTTGTGACTTTTTTATAGAAAATCCAGAAGATAAATTATATATAACAAAAAAAGAATATGATGGTGATATTTGGTTGAGATATATATTGAAAAATCCAAATAAAGACTTTAAAGTTATGATGAATAATGGTAAAGAAAATAGGCATTTTTCAATAACTGCAAATAAAAAGAATATTGATAAAGAGGGTAATTTTTTAGTTATAGTATCTTTAAATGACATTACTAGTGAAGTTATTTCTAAACAAGAACTAAAACACAATGAAAAAGCTGTTAAAGCTATACTCGATGGTCAAACAAATATTATTGTTGTATCAGATGGAAGAGGGATGATAACTATAAATCATACTATTGTTGATTTTTTTGATGAGTTTGATTCTGTGAATGATTTTATGAGTAAGCACGATTGTATTTGTGATTTTTTCCTAGAGGTGGAAGATGATTCTAGTTATATTGTAAAAAAAGAATATGATGGAGATATATGGCTACAATATATTTTAAAAAATCAAGATCAAAATCAAGATTTTAAAGTTTTAATGAATGATGGAAGAGAAAATCATCATTTCTCAATATCAGCAAATAAAAAGATTATTGATGATAAAGGTAATTTTATTGTTATTGTTTCTTTAACAGATATAACTTCAGAGATAAAATCAAAAAATGAATTAGCAAAATTAAATGATAATTTAGAGCATATAATAAATGATAAAACAAAAGAGCTACAAGAATTAAATGAAAATTTAGAACAAAAAGTAATTGTAGAATCTACAAAAGCAAGAAAAAAAGATCAACAGATGATTGAACAATCAAGATTTGCTTCTTTAGGAGAGATGATAGGAAATATTGCACATCAATGGCGACAACCACTTAGTGCGATTAGTTCAACTGCATCAGGTACTCAAGTCCAAATACAATTAGGTATTTCATCAGATAAAGAGATAGAGAAAGCTTTTACAGATATAAGAGGTTATGTAACATTTTTAAATCAAACGATTGAAGATTTTAGAAGTTTTATGAAGCAAGATGATAATATTGTTGAATTTGATATGAATGATGTTGCAAAAAAAGCTATAGGTATTACAAGTGCAGGGTATAAAGATAATAATATAATTTTAGAAAAAGACTTTTTAAATTTTGAGATAATATCAGAAGGAAGTTCAAGTAAACTATCTCAAGTATTTCTAAATATTTTAAATAATGCAAGAGATGCTCTTGTTGAAAATGAAATTACAGATAAATTTGTCCATATCTCTAGTACTCAAACTCAAACAGAAAATATAATAACTATCCAAGATAATGCAGGTGGAATTCCATCTCATATAATCAATAAAATATTTGATCCATATTTTACGACAAAACATCAATCACAAGGTACTGGAATAGGACTTTATATGTCAAAAGATATTATTGAAAAACATATGAAAGGGACTATTTCAGTTCTAAATAAAAACACAACTCTTAATGGTAAAGTCTATAATGGTGCTTGTTTTACAGTATCAATACCAAGAGTATAAGTTTAGTATATTTTAATTAATATATTTATAAAAAGTTATTCTAACTAAAGTTTAGTTATAATCGCGACATAAATTAAAATAAAGGAAATAATATGGCATTAGATGTTTATTATGATAAAGACTGTAATATCGAGTTAATTAAGTCTAAAAAAGTTGCAATGATTGGTTTTGGTTCTCAAGGTCATGCTCACGCAGAAAACTTAAGAGATAGTGGTGTTGATGTTTGTGTTGGTTTAAGAGAAGGTGGTGCTTCATGGATTAAAGCTGTTGCAAAAGGGTTTGAAACTTTAACAGTTGAAGAAGCTACAGCAGAATCTGATGTAGTTATGATTTTATTACCAGATGAAAATCAAGCTGAAATTTATGCTGAACAAATTGCTCCTAACTTAAAAGATGGTGCTACTATTGCATTTGGTCATGGGTTTAATATCCATTATGGAAGAATTCATCCAGCTGCTAATATCAATGTAACAATGATTGCTCCAAAAGCTCCGGGTCATACTGTAAGAAGTGAATTTGTAAGAGGTGGAGGTATTCCAGATCTTATTGCTGTTGGTCAAAATCCATCTGGGAAAACTAAAGAGTTAGCACTTTCTTACGCATCTGCTATTGGTGGTGGAAGAACTGCAATTATTGAAACAACTTTCAAAGATGAAACAGAAACTGATTTATTTGGGGAGCAAGCTGTATTATGTGGTGGAGCTACTGCATTAGTTAAAGCTGGTTTTGAAACATTAACAGAAGCTGGATATGCTCCTGAACTTGCTTACTTTGAGTGTCTTCATGAACTAAAATTAATCGTTGATTTAATGTTTGAAGGTGGAATTGCTGATATGAGATATTCTATCTCTAATACTGCTGAATATGGAGACTATGTTTCTGGAAAAAGAGTTATCAATGATGAATCAAAACAAGCTATGAGAGATATTCTTACTGAGATTCAAGATGGTAGATTTGCTAAAGACTTTATCTTAGAAGGTCAAGCTGGATACCCTCGAATGAATGCTGAAAGAACAAATGCGAGAGCAAGTTTAATCGAGCAAACAGGTGTAAGCTTAAGAGAGATGATGCCTTGGATTGGTAAAAACAAGATTGTAAATCAAGATACAAACTAGTTTGTAGGTTGGTAAAGTTAGCAAATTAGTAACTTGCTAACTTGATAGCCTAAAAATTTTCTAACCAAAAATATGCCTAAAAAAAAACAAAATCGAAAAAAAAGAAAACACTCTTCTAACAAATCATATATACACTATATAAATATATTAATAATCTCAATCTCAATTATCTTATTAGCATTTTTAACAAATCAATTTATATTATCAGATAATTCCTCCGAAACAATGGAGATAACAAAACAAAATCAACCTGCAAAAAATACAAAAACAGTGCATGAAAAATTTGAAGAACAAACAAAAGCATTAGAGATAGAATATGTAGACAATGAAGTTGAAGACGATATTCAAATACTTACTAAGCCAAATCATACATTTAATTTTAATGAGCCTGAAAGAATAGAAAATAAACTACAAAGAATAACTCTTGAAAAAGAGATCCAATTAGAGATAACGCCAAAAATAGAAAAAAAGATAATTTCAGAAAAAATAGATATTATTAAAGAGGATGATAGACCAACATTAGCTATTTTAATAGATGATGTGACAACATCTTACCAAGTAAGAAATATAGAAAATATAGGTTATCCTATCACTATGGCATTTTTACCACCAACCGACAGACATAGAAATTCTGCTAAAATTGCTAAACAATTTGATAGATATATGATACATCTGCCATTGGAAGCTGGAACAAGAAGATATGAAGAGAAAAATACTTTATATATTACAGATAGTTTAGAAACAATAGATAAAAGGATAAAATACCTTAAAAGTATCTACCCAAAAGCAAAATATATAAATAATCATACAGGGAGTAAATTTACATCAGATAGAAGGTCAATGGATAGATTAATGCAGGTATTAAAAAAATATGATTTTATTTTTGTAGATAGCCGTACAACAGCAAAAACTAAAGCAAAAATTTATGCAAAAAAGCACAATGTAAAATATCTTTCAAGAAATATATTTTTAGATAATAAACAAGATAGATACTATATACAAAATCAATTAAAAAAAGCCATTAGAATTGCAAGAAAAACTGGTGTAGCAATAGCAATTGGGCATCCACATTCTATTACATTAAAAACATTAAAAAATTCAAAACATCTTCTTACTGGTATAAATTTAGTTTATATTACCTCTTTATGATTAATAAAATAAATTTTAAAATAAAAGAATTGGATAGTATGAAAAAATATCCAGAAGATATTTATTATATTGGAAATCTAGAACTTTTAGACAGACCAAAAATATCTATAGTTGGAACTAGAAAGCCTATCTCATATACAAAAAATTTCACTCATACTTTAAGTTCAAAATTATCAAATAAAAATATAACTATTGTAAGTGGAGTTGCTATGGGGGTAGATGCTATAGCACATAAAGCTTCTATAAATTCTACTATTGCTGTTGTTGCAAATGGTTTAGATATAAGATACCCAGCTGTAAATAAGAATCTAATTCAAGAGATAGAAAATAATTCTTTAATAATAAGTACATATAAAGAGAAACAACTAGCCAAGCCATATACTTTTGTACAAAGAAATGAACTTGTTGTAGCCCTTGGAGATATACTTATTATCACTCAAGCTGATTTAAATAGTGGAAGTTTAAGAAGTGCCGAATTTGCTTTAAAGATGGGAAAACAAATATATGTACTACCCCATAGAATAGGAGATAGTGATGGTACAAATATGCTTTTAGAAAAAGGTGATGCAAAAGCTATATATGATATTGATAAATTTATTGAGGAGTTGGGATATAAAGATGATAAATCTATAAAAAGTGATGATTTTATAAGTTATTGTAGGGCAAATCCTACTTATGATGAAGCTGTTCAGATATATAAAGAGAAAGTTTTTGAGTATGAGTTATTGGGTGAGATTATGGTAGAGGATGGGAGAATAAAAGTAAAGTAAATTATTTTTATATTTTAATTTTAGACTTTTGATTCTGTGATTGTTTTACTACGGAACTTACTCCTTTTTCCTTTTTTCTTAGAAAAAAAACGAAACCAAAAAAAATCGGCACAAGAAATGATGTTTTTGGGGAGATTATTTTCTCTCCACTAAAAATGCAAAACTCGCGTTGCTCAAACAGTTGCATTTTCTTAACGCTACAAGAAAAGAATCTCTTTATCCCAAAAAATCAAATTGTGCCATTTACAGTTGTGTAGAAATTCATCTTATTATTTTTTATATTTATTAGCTAAGTAATATTACAAGTTTTAGAAAACTACTATATCTAATCCCTGCACGGCTTGACATTTTGGGGTTACAAATATTGATAAATTTGAGTGTTAAGAAAATGCAACTGTTTGAGCAACGCGAGTTTTGCATTTTTAACTCAAATGCAATCAATATTCCCCAAAATGGCTTAGAGTGCGATTTTTTTTGGTTTCGTTTTTTTTTAAGAAAAAAGGAAAAAGGAGTAAGTTCCGTAGTAAAACAATCACAGAAACAAAAATTAAAAATCAACTCATTCCCAAATAGAAAATCACCCTCTCAATTGATATGTAATATCCCCAGCACCAACACCAACAACAATACCATTGTTTATAGTTGATATAACTTTCTCATCTTTTACAAGTTCAATCGAGTTATTTACAACTTGAACTTTATCCACAAAAGTTGGATTATATTGTTTAAATTCAACGGCAAAATCTATATCTAAAATTGCTTCAGCCACTGTCCATACAGGTAATATTATAAGTTCATCACAACCTTTAAAACACTTTTTAAAAGCTTCTAAATTGTCTTTTGTTCTACTATATTTATGTGGTTGCCAAATTACAATCTTTTTTTCTATATTTATTAATTCTTGATATAGTTTTACAGATTCTAAAGTTACTTTTATCTCTGTTGGATGATGAGCATAATCATCTATTATAATAAAATTATTACTCTTTTTCACTATATCAAATCGTTTTTTTATCCCTTTATATAAGGATAAATTTTTTCTAATAGTTTCTATTGTTAAAGTTTCAAGCCCTGCAAGTATTGCACAAGAAGCATCAAGGGCAATATGTTCTCCAAATCCCCAAACTTCAAACACTCCAAAATCTTTTAAAGTAAATTTTGTATAAGGTTCACCATCTTTTAAGAAAAATTGACAATCTTTAATATCTACACTTGGATACAGTTTAATAGCCTCTTTTTTATAATCTTTTAAAAAATCATCCTCAGCATTTATAACCCTTACTTTTGCAATATCTAAAAATTTAGTATAAGCATCATAAAATCTTTTTTCATCATAATTATAATACTCCATATGTTCTGGTTCGGTATTTAAAACAATAGAACAATATGGGTTACAAAGGATAAAACTCTCATCACTTTCATCTGCTTCAAAGGCTAATATCTCATCGATATATCTAAAATTTGAATCAAACTCTTTAGATATTGCACCAATTAGAGCTGAAGAGTTTAAAATAGAGCTTAACATAGCTGTTGTTGTACTTTTTCCATGTGCAGCACAAATAGCATAGTTTTTTGTATCTTTTAAAATAATGGGTAGAGCATCTTTTCGTGGTAATACTTTTAAATTCTGTTTATCAGCTTCTAATCTTTCAGTATTGGTATGAGTTACTGCTGCACTATATATAATTAAATCTTGACCAGTAATTGCATCTGCACTATGTGGAATAGTTACTTTTATCCCCTCAGATTCAAGACCTTTAGTTATAGGAGTAGATTTTATATCACTACCACTTACACTATGTCCACTAAATTTCATAAATCTAGCTAGTGCAGAAAGTCCAATTCCTCCAATCCCTATAAAATGTACTCTCATATATTTTTATACACCTAAAAGAGGTCTTAATTCTTTATATATCTTTTGTAGCTTTTGAGTATTTTCATCTAAATATTTTTCTGTATCAAATTTAAAATCTAAAAGAAAATATCCATACTTTTCATCACGAGCAAGTTGTTGATGTTCTATTTTCTCATCATAAAATTTTTCCATATCTTCACTATCATTACAAGCTAAAAGTTTAATATTTAAGGCTTTTAGTAAAGTATCATCTTCTACTATTTGAGAAAGTATAAAAAACAGTTCTTTAGCCCCTTTATAATCATCTCTACTCCATTTCTCTATAGAGTGTTCATAAAATGCTCTTATATAATATATATCATCATTATCTAAACTAAGTTTAGTTTTGTTTTTTAGTTTTTGTTCAATATTGTTAAAAGCTACTATTAAAATAGTTTCATATATTTTATTGATTCTATCTTCAGCTAAGTCTAGTATTAGTAAACTATCTAAAACTTCATAAAGTCCAGATATATTTTTACTCTCTAAAACATCTTTCTCTCTAATTTCTAAATAACCTAAAAATTCTGGGTCTGTACTTGCTTGTATTATCTCTTCTTGTGTCATTATCTACATTCCTCTATAAAATCTTTTAATCTTGTCAAAACTTCTCTTGTCTTTTCACTATTTTCAACTAATGCAATTCTTATATAATCTTTTCCTATCCCATTTCGCCCCAAATAACTACCAGGTAAAACTTTGATATTTTTTTCTTTA
>DAOVXU010000140.1 GCA_030635995.1 Arcobacter sp.
GAATTTGGTTCTTCAACATCCAAATCAGCTAAAACAACATTTTTTTCTAATGATACTAAATATGAAGCTAAATTTGTGGAGATGGTAGTTTTACCTGTACCACCTTTCCCACTTGCTATTGTAATCTTCATCTATTATTTATCGGCAAATGTTCGATTATTTGCTTTTCCTCTACCTTGACCATTTCCAAATCCTTGACCATTTCCTTGACAAGATTGGTTATTTTGCATAGCTCGACCTCTCCCAACTCCTGCTCCAGAACCATCTCTCATTGGATTACCTTGACTTTGAGATTGACCTTGACCATTTCCACGACCCTGCTCTCCTCCTTGAGATTGACCTTGACCATTTCCAAGACCTCTTCCTCGACCTTGTCCATTTCCTTGTCCATTTCCTTGTCCATTTCCTTGACCTTGACCTTGACCTTGACCTCTACCATTTCCATTTCCTCGCATAATCTATCCTTCTAAATTGATTTTATAGCACTATTTATAACATATGTTCACAATTATAACGAACATATGTTCAAATGTCAAGTATTTTTATAATATTAATGATATTCATTATCAAATTAAACTAGATTTAAGTTTCTTTTATATATTATTTCAGCAGTGATAATCGTTATCAATATATTAAAGGGGAATTAAATGTATAAAAAAATATTATTCAGTAGTAGTTTAATAGCATCATCAATATTAGCAAATCAAAATATAACACCACTTGCAACTATAAATGGAAACACAGGAAATGTTGCACCAACTGGTTTTTTAAAAATGGGTATATTAACTGAAGTATATACAAAAAAAACAGCTTACAATGGTGATACTGAAGTAAGTGATAATAAAAATAGATCAATGAAAATTAATATCACAAAATTTAAAGCTAAATATGGTTTAGGTAATGGTTTAGAGATAAGAGGAATTATTACATATAAAGATAAAAAATTCATAGCAACTCATCCTGGAACTAAAAAAGTATATACAAATAACAATAGTGGTATAGGTGATAGTATTGTTATGGGTAAATATGAGATATTAAATCAAAAAAAAGGTGATGGTTTGTTTTTATCTGTTGGTGCTGGTGTAAAGCTACCAACAGGTGATACAGATAAAACATTTTCAACAGTACCAAAACCTGCAGGTGAAGATACATTTTCTATAATGCAATTAGGTAGTGGAAGTACAGATTATCTAGGTGAAGTTGCATTAACTAAGATATTAAAAAATTCAAGAATCGATACACATATATTATATACTCAAACTACAAAAGGTGATAACAACTATCAATTTGGAGATAGTATAAAATGGAATATTGGATACTCTTATGCAATAACAAAAAAAATAGATCTTCAACTAGAACTAAATGGGAAAGAACTTGATAAGCATGTATATCAGGGAGATGAAGTAGATACTACAGGTGGTTCTTTTACATATTTAATCCCCGGAATTCACTATAAAATAAGTAAAAAATATGATTTTAGTGCAGGTTATTCATATATGGTTAAAAGAGATAACAATTTTGATATTGTAAATAATAAAATTGTGGGTGGACTAAGTGAAGATAATAGAGTTATCTTTAGACTTGGTATCAAATTATAGAAAAAAGGAACAAAAGATGAAAAATAGTAACTTAGGGAAAATGATTAAATTAATAGTAGCGGTATGTGTAGTAACTACAAGTTTATATGCAGCAGGTAAAAAACCAAACTTTACAATACATGAATTGATTAATTTACCACATCCACTTCAAGCAATTTTAAAAAATGAAGTAAATATGAAAAAGATGGATATTACACCAAAACAACTTGAAAGATTAAATATAGAGATGCTAGCTGTCTATCCACCAATTATTCAAGGGATAATGTATAAAGCACAAGAGGTAGAGAATCAAATTATAAAAGATGTTTACAATAAAAACAAAACACCTTTAGAGTTAAAAAAACAAATTGATAAACTTCAAAATCTTAAAAGAGAAGTGACAGATAAACATATAGAATCTTTAAATGTAATGGCAACTATTTTAACAAAAAAACAGTATAATCAAGGCTTAAAACTTTTTGCTCAAATGAAAGCAAAAAAAATGTATAAAAAATTAAAAAAACAGTTTGAAGGAAAATAAAATGCAAATATTAAAAAAATTAAGTTTATTAACAGTTGGTGCTAGTTTCTTAGCATCATCTTTAATGGCTCAAACATTTAAAGTATTAACTCCACCAGATCCTAACTCAATTCCTCTTCTAGTGCTTGAAGCTAAACAAAAACTATTTTTAGGTAAAGATACTTTAAAAGTTGCAAAAGCTCCAAGTGGAGATATATCTGCTATGAAAGCGATTATGAATGATAAAAAAGTAGATGTAGCACTATTTAACTTTATAGCAGGTGGTAAGTTTTATTCACAAGGGATAGATCATCTTAGACTTGCAGGTGTTCATGTATGGGGTGGAGTTGGTATCTTATCAAAAAAAGAGATCAAACCAAATGATTGGAAAGCTTTAAAGAAAACTAGAGGTTTTGCTTTACCTGCTATTAAAACTCCTCCACATATGTTTGCAATGGCAGCTATGAAAAAAAATGGACTAAATCCTAAAAGAGATGTAAAAATTGCAGGTATGGGACCAGCTGTTGCATTTAATACAATGAGTATGAAAAATAGAGCACCCTCTTTTGTTCTTGCACCAGAACCACTTTTAAGTATAGTATTATTTAAACAAGAGAAAGAAAATTGGGAACAAAAGTATCATATCTTTGCAGATAGTGCAAAAGCAATCACTGGAAAATCAGGTGCAACTCCACTTGGTGCTTTTTGGATAATTGATGATAAAACTAAAAATATCAATAACCTTATAGATGGTTTTAATAAAGCTATACAATACATCAATAACCCTGCAAATAAAAAAGAGGTAGCTCAAATAATAGCTAAGGGATTTAAAAAACATTTTGGGCAAAAAGTACCACCAAAAGTTTTTGAAAATACTTTAGATAGAGGTATATTAAAACTTCAATTTAAAGATGCTAAAACTGTTAAAAAACAAGTGATGAAGTTTTGGAGCAGTAAAGGTATAAAAGTAGATGAAAATATCTTTTATAAAAAATAACTAAAGGGTAAATTTGAATAACCTACTAAAAACAATTTTAAATATTTCAAACTATCTAGTAGGGGTTGCCCTACTTTTAGTAGTTTGGAGCTATCTATCTACTATCTATCCCCCCGCAATCATTCCATCTTTAGGTTCTATTTATGAAGCTACAATTAATATATATCAAAATGAGATGATAATGTCTGAAATGGGTTATACAATATATAGAGTATTTGCATCATCTATTTTATCTGTAATAATTGGTGTAACTTTAGGAATATTATGTGGAATTATTGAACCACTAAATAAGGCTATCACTCCCTTAGCAATAACTTTTGAAAATGTTCCACCTATTGGTTGGATGGTATTAACTATTATGTGGTTTGGAATTGGTGATATTCCATCTATTGTTGTAGGTGTTATATCTGCTGTTCCTATTATATTCTTTTATATAGTTAGTTCTGTTCAAAATATAAACCCTAAGATGTTTGAGATGGCAAGAGATTTTAAACTTTCAAAAATGAAAGTTTTAACTTCTATCTATATCCCATCTATTATGCCTAGCATCGCTGCATCACTTTCAACTGGTATTGGACTTAGTTGGAGAGTTGTTGTTATGGCTGAAGCTTTAAGTGCTTATGATGGTATTGGTCAAAAACTATGGGGTAACTATATGTATGGAGATACACCTGCTGTATATAGTTATATATTTATTATTGCACTTCTTGGTCTTGCTATGGAATATCTAGTAGCTCATCCAATAAAAAATAAAATAGAAAAAAGGTATATGAGAAATGCTAATAAAAATAGATAATTTAACTAAATCTTTTGGAGATAAAACTATTCTTGAAAACATATCATTAGATATAAAAAAGGGTGATAGAATAGCAATATTAGGGCAATCTGGTTGTGGGAAAACTACACTTTTAAATGAAATTAAAGATGGAAATAAAGCAATTACAAAAAGCTATAAAGATTTTTCTATTGTTTATCAAGAAGCAAGACTACTTCCATGGAAAACTATCTTAGAAAATGTATCTTTAGTTTGTGATGATGAAGAAAAAGCAAAGAAATTTTTAACAGAGGTTGAACTAGGTGATCATTTAGATAAAATCCCTTGTGAGATAAGTGGAGGGATGAAACAAAGAGTTTCTATAGCACGAGCTTTAAGTATGGAACCTGAAGTACTATTTTTAGATGAACCTTTTTCTGCACTAGACCTTAAAATAAGGGTAAATCTTATAAAAATGTTAGCTACAGAACTTACACATATCAAAACTTTAAAAGGTTTAGTTTATGTAACACACAATATTTTAGATGCCCTACTTTTAGCTTCTAAAGTGATAGTTTTAGGTGGCTCACCATCAAGAATTGTTTATGAAAGAAAGATAGATATTCCACTGGGTGAAAGAGATTGGAAAGATGATGAGCTGATTCAAATTGAAAAAGAGATTACTAAGATATTTTTAGATTAATAGGGAGCATTTCGCCAATTCAAAATGACACTTTTGATATTTTTACTATAAATTGTAAAAAAATTATAACTAAATATAGCTATCTTAAAACAAACTTAAGATTAAATTAAACTACAGCAATTATTAGAAAGTTTATCAGAGTCTGTTATATTTATATTTCCAAATAAATCAAGTACAAATAATTTAAACTTTTTAGCAGTTTGAAAGAACTTTTGTTTGATTTTACTTTTTATAAAACTCCATACTCTTTCAATAGGGTTATATTCAGGTGCGTAAGGTGGTAGAAATA
>DAOVXU010000201.1 GCA_030635995.1 Arcobacter sp.
ACTCATCAAAGATATAAACCTCTTCTATCCCAGTTGAAACTTCTTTTGTAATAGCTGAATTTAATTTATCAGTATAAAATTCACTTAAACTACCAAGATGCCAAAATCCTAAAGAGTGTATATCTTTTACAAAAGCATCACTATCACTATTTTCAATTTTCTGGCTTATCTCAGACATCAAACTATCACTCAAAGATAAAAATGCAGGAGAGATTATAACATCCTCAAGTTCCTCTTTAATCGACTTTTGATTTTCTACATCAAACTGTCGTATTGACTCAACTTCATCATCAAATAAAGATATTCTATATCCAAACTCTTCATCTAAAAAAGCTATATCTATTATATCCCCACGAACAGAAACTTCACCCTCAGCTGTAACAATATCTACAAATACATATCCCCAATTGTATAATTTATCTTTAAATTCTCTTAGATTTACAGTATCACCAAACTCTATTTTAAACTGTTTAAAACAATTCTCTTTAGGAAGTGGATAACTAATAGTCCGAATAGGTGCTATTAAAACTTTATTTTGTTTTTTATATCTATAATATTGTTCAAGTATTTTAGTGATAATTTTTAGCTCTTCACTAAAAGAGTTCAGATCATCCCCAGCATTTGCTCTAAAATCACTAAGTACAAAAGGTGTATTGCCTAAAAAAGAGACGCAAGAAGATGCTATTTGAGCCTCTTTTTCATCTGCTACAATTAGGATGTCAGGTTTGTTGTTTTTTAAGTAGTTAAATATATTATTCATTGGAAGAGATTATATCTTAAATAATATGATAAACATCTATAGGGAACCTCTAATATCAATTATCTTAAAATAAAAAAGCCCCATCTAAAAAGATGAGGCTTTTTTATTTAAATAATTGTAGTTTGCAACTAGTACAAGGTAAAAACTAGTAAGATAAGCCTATAGGCTATCTTATGATTTTTAACGAAGTAATAGGTGTGAAATACAATTATTTTATCATCGCTTCTAGTTCGTCTTTTGACACCTTGTTAAAGTTAAGATATTTATAAACATCATCAGTAATTTCTGGAGTAATTTTATTTGCAACAATCTCTAAATACTCAGCAGCAGTTGGTAATGCACCTTTAAGAGCAACAACAGCAGCTAACTCAGCAGAACCAAGATACACTTGAGAACCTTTTCCTAGTCTGTTGTCAAAGTTTCTTGTAGATGTTGAAAATACAAAAGCATTAACAGCAACTGAAGCTTGGTTACCCATACAAAGTGAACAACCAGGGATCTCAGTTCTAGCTCCTGCCATACCAAATACAGAATAATAACCCTCTTCTTGAAGAGTTTTCTCATCCATTTTAGTTGGAGGACAAATCCATAATTTATTTTTAACTGCACCTTCACCTTTTAAGATCTCACCAGCAGCTCTAAATAAACCAATGTTAGTCATACAAGAACCAACAAATACTTCATCAATTTCAGTTCGTAACCCAGCTTCTCTTATTTCAGTTAATGTTTTAACATCATCTGGATCATTAGGACAAGCTAAGATTGGCTCTTTAATTTCATTTAAATCGATGTTGATAGTTGCAATATATTTTGCATCTTTATCAGCTTCCATTAGAACTCCATTTTTAACCCACTCTTTCATTTTATCAGCTCTTCTTTGAAGAGTTGCAGCATCAGAATAACCTTGAGCAATTAACTCTTCAATTAAAACGATATTTGATTCAAGATATTCAACTACAGGCTCTCTGTTTAATTTAACAGTACATGCAGCAGACGATCTTTCAGCCGAAGCATCAGATAATTCAAATGCTTGCTCACATTTAAGATTTGGTAAACCTTCAATCTCTATAATAGTTCCAGCAAAAATATTTTTCTTACCTTTTTTCTCAACAGTTAATAAACCATCTTTAAGTGCTTGATGAGGGATAGCATTAACTAAATCTCTAAGTGTAATTCCTGGTTGCATCTCACCAGAAAATTTAACTTTTACAGAATCAGGAACAGTTAAAGGCATCATACCTGTAACTCCTGCAAATGCAACAAGACCAGAACCAGCAGGGAATGAAATACCAATTGGAAATCTTGTATGTGAATCAGCACCAGTACCAACAGTATCTGGTAAACATAATCTATTTAACCAAGAGTGAATTACACCATCACCTGGTCTAAGGATGAAACCTTTTCTAGATGTCCAGAATTCTGGTAATGTATGTTGTAATGTAATATCAGCTGGCTTTGGATAAGCAGCAGTATGACAAAATGATTGCATAGTCATATCAGCACCAAAAGATAATGCAGCTAATTCTTTAACTTCATCTCTAGTCATTGGTCCTGTAGTATCTTGAGAACCAACAGTTGTAGCTATTGGCTCACAATACATACCAGGCTTAACACCCTCAACACCACAAGCTTTACCTAGCATTTTTTGAGCTAAAGTATATCCAGAACCATCATCAGTTGGTTGTGCTGGTACTATAAAAATATCTCCAGCATCCATACCTAAAGCTTCTCTAGCTTTTGCAGTAAGACCTTTACCAATAATTAAAGGAATTCTTCCCCCTGCTCTCATTTCATCAGGTAATGTATTTGGAGAAAGAGTAAATTCAGAAACAACTGAACCATTCTTTTCAATTACACCCTCAAGAGCTTTAACAGTGATAACATCACCAGTTTCTAAGTCACCTACTGGTGCTTGAATTGGTAAACATCCTGAATCTTCTGCTGTATTAAAGAAAATTGGAGCAATAATATCACCAATAACAATACCACCAGTTCTTTTACCTGGAATACCATCAATATCAACACCCATATGCCATTGAACAGAGTTAATACCTGATTTTCTTGATGAACCAGTACCAACAACATCACCAACATAAGCAAGTGGGTGACCTTTTGCTTTTAATTCAACCATAGTATCAAGTGGATTATCCATTCTATTAATTAGAAATGAATTTGCATGAATAGGAATATCTGCTCTAGTAAATGCTTCAGAAGCAGGAGAAAGGTAAGTTGTCACGAGGTCTTTCATTGACAATGAGATGTCGATGTCTTCAATAGCGAAAGAGATTTGAACGTGCTGATTCAGGGGAACCTGTACGTTATCTGCTAT
>DAOVXU010000036.1 GCA_030635995.1 Arcobacter sp.
GGAGATATGCTTTTTAAACCATATGAGTTAGAAGAGATATATACTACAATGTGTAAACTTGGTAAAGAGGATATTGTTACATATAATATGCTTGATAGTGATTATGGACATGATGCTTTTTTAGTGGAAGTTGATAAGTTTAAAGAACAAATAATAGAGATCTTAAAGGGTTAATAATGGCAGAAAAAAAAGTTAGTTTCGAAAATAAAATAGAAGAGGCAAAAAAATTATTAGAAAATTTAATTGATCCTGAAATAACACTTAGTAAAAGTGTTGAAGTATATAAAAAAGGGTTAAAAGAGCTAGAAGATGCTCAAAAACTTTTAGATGAAGCTAAATTGGAATTCCAAGAGTATAGTAATATCGACTAGATTGAGTAATAGATTATAAGATATATGATTTGAGGAGTACTTTTTGTGTAGAAGTGCAAAAAAAGAAAGTATAAATATTTTCAATATACAACACTTTGTTAATAAATTTAATAAAAAGTTAATTAAATAAATAGGAATGAACAATGCAAAATTTAATAGGACAAAATTGGCATAGTTTAGAAAATGATAAAATTATTAAATTATTTGAAAGTGATATGGTTGATGGTTTAGCACCACTTAGTATAAAACATCGAGAAGAATTTTTTGGTAAGAATATCTTAAAAGAGAAAGCCAAAGAGAGTAAATTAAAGAAATTTTTTATACAATTTCATAATGCTTTAATATATATACTTTTGGGTGCATCTCTAATTACTGGTGTTTTAGGTGAATATATAGATAGTGGAGTTATATTTGGTGTAGTAATTATAAATGTAATTATTGGATATATTCAAGAGATAAAAGCACAAGAGGCTATAGATTCACTTAAAGATATGATGACTACAGAAGCTATAGTTATAAGAGATGGAAATAAGATAAGCATATCTTCTATAGATTTAGTTCCTGGAGATATAGTTTTACTGGAATCTGGATCAAAGATTCCTGCTGATTTAAGACTGATTGAGAGTAAATATTTAAAAGTTGATGAGTCAATGTTGACAGGTGAATCACTTTCAGTGTTAAAAGATATATCAATATATAAACAAGAGATTATATTAAATGATAGAAAAAATATGGCTTATTCTGGAACATATGTAACTTATGGAAGAGCCAAAGGTATTGTTGTAGCAACTGCTGGGTATACTGAACTTGGGAAAATAGCTCATCTAATAGAGTCTACAACAACTATGGATACTCCACTTACAAAAAAAATAGCCTCTTTTAGTAAAATCTTATTATATGTAATATTGGCACTTTCAGCATTTACATTTTTTATTGGGATGTTAAGAGATAGTAGTGCGGTGGATACATTTATGGCATCAGTTGCACTTGCTGTTGGTGCTATTCCTGAAGGATTGCCAGCAGCTGTTACAATTACTCTTGCTATTGGAGTTAGTCGTATGGCAAAGAAAAATGCAATTATACGAAAACTACCAGCAGTTGAAACTTTAGGGAGTGTTACAACAATATGCTCAGATAAAACTGGTACTTTAACACAAAATAAGATGTTTGTTACTAATATATTTTGTTCAAATAATTCTTATGAAGTAAGTGGAAATGGGTATGAACCAAAAGGTAGTTTTTCACAAGATGGCAAAGTTATAGAATCTATAAATGATAATTTATTAGAAGTTTTAAAAGTTGGTTATTTATGCAATGAATCATATCTTGTAAATAAAAATGGATCATATAGTATAAACGGTGATCCAACAGAGGGTGCATTGATAGTAAGTGCTATAAAAGGTGGCTGTGATGAACATACATTAAATAGAGCATATCCAAGGATTGATCTTTTACCTTTTGAATCTGATAGACAGTATATGGCAACAATAAATAAAGATATTTCAAATGATAAAAATATATTATATTTAAAAGGTTCTATTGAAAAGACATTGGATATTTGTGATTTTGAGATGATTGATAATGAGATAAAATCTATTGACAAAAATAAAATTTTAAAACAGGTAGAAGAGTATGCTTCACAAGGTTTAAGAGTTTTAGCAATTGCAAAAAAAGTTGTACTAGTAGATCACATTAAAGATGAATTATTAAAAGATAAATTTATTTTCATAGGTCTTCAAGCTATGATGGATCCTCCAAAACCAGAAGCGATAGAAGCTGTAAAAGAATCAATAGGTGCTGGTATTAATGTTATTATGATTACAGGGGATCATGTCCTTACTGCTTTTTCTATAGCTAAAATGATGAATATAGTAAATGATGATGATCTGTTTGAAGATTCAGTTTTAACAGGAAATGAACTTATTAAATTAACTGATAGTCAACTTATCCAAAAAGTCTCAACTGTAAAAGTGTTTGCAAGGGTTGAACCAGAACAAAAGCTACGAATTGTGGATGCTTTACAAGCTAGAGGTGAGATAGTTGCCATGACAGGTGATGGTGTAAATGATGCCCCAGCTCTAAAGCAAGCTGATATTGGTATTGCTATGGGTAAAGGTGGTACAGAAGTAGCAAAAGAGGCTTCTGATATGATTTTAAGTGATGATAACTTTAGTTCTATTGCTCATGCAATAAAAGAGGGTAGGACTGTATTTGATAATCTAATTAAATTTATCACATGGACACTGCCTACAAACTTAGGGGAGGGGCTGGTGATATTGTCGGCTATTGTATTAGGATTAACTTTACCAATTTTACCAGTGCAAATTTTATGGATAAATATGTCAACAGCTATCTTTTTAGGTCTTATGCTTGTATTTGAAGCTGGAGAAGATAATATTATGCAAAGAAAGCCTAGAGATCCGAAAGAGCCAATATTAACAAAGTATGTTATTATTCAGATGTTAATAGTTGGTTTTTATATGTTAATCGTATCATATGGTATGTTTAACTATGTTCTTAACAATGGTCATAGTATAGAGTATGCTCGAACAGTTGCTGTTAATATATTTGTTTTTGTTGAATTATTCTATCTATTTAGTTGTAAAGAATTGGGAACATCAGTTTTTAAAACTAATATTTTTAATAATAAATTTTTACTTTTAGGTGTTATTTTAATGGGGTTCTCCCAAGTAACATTTACACATGCCTCTTTTATGAATCTTATGTTTCAAAGTGAGGGGTTAGATTTACAAACTTGGCTACAGATTATTATTATCTCTTTTGGTGTTCTTTTTGTTATTGAGATTAAAAGATTTGTGGATAATAAATTTTATTTATATAAGGATAAAGAATCATGCTAGAAATTATAATTATTACTATACTTATATCTACACTTTTAAATCTATTTTTAAAACAGTTTGGAATACCTACAATTATAGGCTATATAGCAACTGGAACTATTATAGCTTATGGTTTTGATCTACATGATGCCGTACATAGTCATGAATTAAAAGAGATAGCAGAATTTGGTGTAGTGTTTCTAATGTTTACAATTGGTTTAGAATTTTCAGTAAATCATCTTATTCGAATGAAAAAAGAGGTTTTTATATATGGTGGTTTACAAGTAGTTTTAACAGCTTCTTTTTTTACATTTATAGCAAATAACTTTTTTAGTATCGAAATAAAATCAGCTATTATTATTGGTGCTGCCCTTGCTCTCTCTTCTACTGCAATAGTTTTAAAACTATTAAATGAAAATGGTGATATAAATAAAGCTTATGGTCGTAAAACTTTAGGAGTATTACTATTTCAAGATATTGCTGTTATCCCTATTTTACTTATGATAACTATTTTTAGTGTTACTGATAAATCTATCTCATCTTTGCTTTTTGAAACATTTATAGATGCAGCTATTTTATTAACTGGATTATTTTTAGTTGGAAAATATTTACTAGAACCATTTTTTGAAGCGGTTAGTAAAACTAAATCAAATGAGATATTTATAAGTTCTATTTTACTTATAGTTATAGGCTCTTCATATGTAGCTCATTTATTTGGATTTTCTTACTCTCTAGGAGCATTTATAGCTGGTATGATGATAGCCGAAACACATTATAAACACCAAGTTGAAGCTGATCTTATCCCTTTTAGGGATCTACTTTTAGGAGTGTTTTTTATAACAGTTGGTATGCAGCTTGATTTTAAAATAATATTTGAAAATATCCTTACTATATCTCTTTTATTACCTGCTTTAATTGTGATAAAAATAGTTATTATTTATAGTATCTTTAGATTTAATTCTAGTTCAAGAGACTCACTAAAAACAGCACTATCTATTTTTCAACTTGGAGAGTTTGCTTTAGTTATATTTGAATTGTCATTTGCACAAGGATTATTAGATGCAACAGTGGGTCAAATACTGATTGTAATAGTTGTAATATCTATGATAATCACCCCTTTTGTATTAAAAAATATAACCTCTATAGCAGATATATTTACTCGTACAAAAGACAAAAATGATAGCTTTGAAAAGATAAATACGAAAAATATTAGGAATCATATAGTTCTTATTGGATATGGAAGATTAGGGAAGCATATTGTTAAACTTATTGAAAAAGAAGGTGCAGAGTTTATTGCTATTGAAGGTGATATTCAGATAGTTAAAGATGCACAAAAACAAAATTTACCAGTAATTTTTGGAAATGCCTCTCAAAAGCATATTTTAGAATCTGTAAATATAAAAGATGCTTCTGCTGTCATCATCTCAGTAGGAAATAGTAAAAAACTAAATCATATATGTAAAGTGGTAAATGAGTTAACAGATAATACAAAAACAATAGTTAAAGTAAATAGATTTGAAGAGCAAGAAGAACTATCAGACTTAAACTTATCTCATATTATTGTAGAAACAGAAAATACAGCATTAGCTATGTTTGATGAAGCTATGAAATGTTAAAATTTAAAAAAGATTAGAATTCAAATCCCCCACCTGTACCTTTATTCATACTTTCATAAACAGCTTTAATATAGTTTTTTCTTGTTTCACATTCAAGTAAAAATTCACAAGGGGTACAACTCTTTAGATTTTTAGATGATTGACACTCTTGTAATATTTTTATTTGTATCTCAAGTAACTCTTCCCATTTATCAAGTTGGTCTATTTGGTTAGACATTTGCTTTATAAACTTCTTTTACTACATCTATCTCATAATTACTACCAAAAAAGCAAGGAGAGGTATCATGAATATGTGTAGTTGGTACTTCTAAAACATTATTAATCGAATCTATCGCTTGACCGCCTGCTGTTTGATAAACAAATGCAAAAGGGAACACTTCAAATAGTTGTCTAAGTTTTCCTTTTGGTAGATCTGTAGTAGAAGGATATGAAAATAAACCACCACCTTTGATAAGTATTTGATGTAGATCTGGAACCATTCCACCACTATATCTAAGTCTATAACCATCTGCAAAAAATTTATCAATCATAGCTTTATGATGAGGAAGCCAACAGCTTTGTGTACTTCCTGGTGCTTGTAGTTTACCTTTTTGATTTAGTTTAATATCTTGAATATATACAAATTCACCTTTTAGTAATCTATACATTTTTACAGTTTTACCATCTGCTATCACCATCTCAACTCTTGGACCAAATACAACATATACTGATGCTACTATATTTGCACCTGTAAAGTCATTTTCATAGATACCATAGATAGAACCAACTGATAAGTTTACATCTACTAAACTACTACCATCAAGTGGATCATATGCAATAAGGTATTTTCCATCTGGGTTTATTTTTACAATATCATCTTGCTCTTCACTAACAATCTCTTTTACACAAGATAGTTTTTTAAACTCTCTTTCAATTACAACATCAGAAGCAATATCAAGTTTAAGTTGAGTATCTCCTGTTGAGTTTTGATTATCACTTTTTGCAGTATCTCCTGCTTCAATTATATCTTTTATATCTAAAGTTGCGATTTTTATAGCTTCAATTATTTCGTTGAAATCGTTCATATTATACCTTTTTACTATTTTCTTCTATCCATTGAACTATTTGTTCAGGGTTGTTTAAATCTAAAACATTCATACCTTGTGGGATTGTATTATTATCAATTGTATCATCAATTGCAAGGGTATCACTAACATCAAAATAGTTGACATCAAGTTTAGTTCTTGATACACAAATTCTAGGAAGTGGTAAAGTTTTAAGTCCCTCTACAAGTAAAAAATCAAAATCTTTAAAAATATCAATAAGCTCATCTATTGTTGAAGTTTGTTTTTTAAAATATGTTGTTTTATTTGGACTTACAACTGCTACATTGGCACCTGTTTGTGAAAATTTAAAACTATCTTTTCCCTCTTTATCAAATATAGCTTTATCTTTTGGATCGTGCTTAACGATACAAACTTTAAAACCATTGTCTTGTAATATATTTGAAACCTTTACTATTAAAGTTGTTTTACCACTATTTGAAGGACCTGTAAATGCTACTGCTAATCTTTTATATTTATTCATTTGAGTATTTTATCGAATTTATTATATAATACTGATAATATACGAGGAATTAAAATGATAAAAAAACAACTTAAATTTTTTTCTACATTAGTAATTGGATTTACATTACTTAGTGGATGTAGTTCTAAATCTTCACTTAGCGTATTTGGTAAGGATAGTTTATATGAAAAAGGTTTAGAACATACAGTCGTTAATGATATAGTAAATTCATTTGAAACAAAAGCAATTGTAAATGCTACATATCTAAATGCAACAAATAGTGATAAATGGGATGATGAATTTCATAATTTTTTAGTAGGTATTTATATAGTAAATGATAATGAAGAGGTGGAGAATCAATTTTTAAACAATAAAAAATATCAATTAACTTTAAATGATAATAATATATCAAAAAATGAAGTTTTATTGTCTACAAATATTTTATGGGAACATATACCTATAAAAAATCCACATGCAAAGTATTACATAACATCGTTTCAAAAAAATGATGATAAAACTTTAAATTTAGTTTATAAGCATACTATTTTAGGCAAAGTGACTTTATCTTTTGTAGTAGAATAGGAAATTTTAGTTTATTATTTTAGAGGTTTTCTTAAGTAAAAATGGACTATACTAACATTGTTAAGGAGTAATTATGAATAAAAAGATTTCATTAAGTCTTGTCACTGCATTAAGTTTGACAGCTCTAAATGCGTATGAGATGAAGCCAGTAGGATTTAAAGCTACGGGTATGGGTGGTACTGGTGTTGCAAGTACTAGAGGAAGTTTGTCTGGATATTACAATCCTGCACTACTTAGATTTAGTGATTATACAGCAGAATTTTCTATAAATGCTGGTTTTAGATTAAGAGAATCTAATCTAATTGAACCTATGGATAAATTATCGGATTTAGAAATAGATGGAGTTATTCAAAGAATAGGTGATAATGCAGGAGTAATTGGTGCAGATAATACAGCAAAAGGTGATGATGAAAAGATGGCTGAATCATTAGCTATATTAAAGAATATTGGATCGAGTAATGCTTTTCAAGTATCATTAACTCCCTCTTTAACTGCTCAGATGTCTGATGCTTTAGCAGTTGGTGTTTATTCTACTATAGATGTTAGTATGAGATTAAATATTGATGAAGGTCATTTGGCATTAATTTTTAAAGATGGTGGTAATTATTATGGATATACTCCAAGTAGTGATACATATACTCCTGGATTTACTGAGGATCAATATAAAACAACATCTTTAGAATATGTAAACTCAGAAGAGGGTGGTATAAATTATATTGCAGTTGATACAATGGCATTAGTTGAAATACCAATTTCTTATGCAAGAGCATATGACTGGGATAGTGGTACATGGAGTTTTGGTTTAAATTTTAAACCAATGGCATTGGTTACTACAACTGAAAAAGTCAGTTTAGGAGAGTCAAGTGATGATGCAGAAGATTCTGATGATTCAACAACTGAAACAACATATAAATCTACTTTTGGATTAGATTTAGGTGTAGCATATAGACCGATAGATTCAAAAATGACACTTGGTTTAGTTGGTAAAAATATAAATACACCAACATTTAAAGTTGAAAGTACACCAGCAGTAGGACAAATGGGACATAGATCAGAAGATTATAAAATTGATCCATTTTTTAGAGCTGGTTTAAGTGTACCTATATGGAATGATAATATTGAATTTGCACTTGATATTGATCTTCAAAAAAGTGATACTTTAATAGAGGGTGAACAGTCTCAATTTATTGGTGCTGGTATAGAACTACATCCTGCCTCTTGGTTTGCATTTAGACTTGGAGCTATGCAAGATATGGCATCTGAGAAATTTGATGATGGTACAATTGCAACAGTTGGTTTAGGGGTTGGACTTAAATGGGCTCAAATAGATCTATCTGCAATGGTTGGAACAAATACTGGGGAATATGATGGCGAAGCAATTCCTAAGTATGCTTCTATAAATCTATCTTTAATTTCAAGATGGGGTGATGGATATAATAGGAAAGAAGCACCTGTATCAGAAGAGGTACAAGAGGAAGAGGATAATAAATTACAACAAGATATGATAGATGAGGATAAAGCTAGAATTAAAAAAGATAGTGATGAAGCATTTATTGAATTAGATAAAAGTTTATAAACTTTTATCTAGTAGTTTCTTTTAGGTAAGGTGACTTTATCTTTTGTAGTAGAGTAGAAATTCTTAGTTTATTTTCTTTGTTTAAATAATTGTGGTAAATAAGATAGTTTAATAATACTTTTTTACCATATTTTTTACTCTCATCGTAGTGGACAAGTTCCATACTTAAATATGGTTCATGTTTACCCTTTTGAAATAATCCAGTTTTTAACATTCTAGTAGTAAATCCTATCCCACCATTGTAAGCATATGCTACAAAAAGTACATTGTCTAATTTTCTTTCTAAATAGTTAAGATGTTTATGGGAGTATCTTATATTTGTTGGAGCTTCAAGTTGTTTATCTATATCATATGGTTCTTTTAATTCTTTTGCTAAAGCCTTACTTAAAAATGGCATTATTTGCATAACTCCAAGTGCATAAGAGGTTGAGATAGATGTAGGTATAAAACGGCTCTCTTGTCTTGCTATGGCATTTATTAATGATTGTCTATGTGTTGTATAGTTTTTTATTAAATCTTGATAAGGTAGAGCATAATATGCAGTTCTATATCTATCATATCTCTCTTTTATAAATGCTAAATGACCTTGTGTTTGTGTATTATTAAATATATTTTCATATTTATCCATTTTAGATTTTGTAACCTTTTTTACATCTTTTAATACTTTTAACCAACTAAATGGATCATGGATATTGTAATTTATTTTAGTACTGTTTATACTTTTAGCTGAATTATATTTGATATTTGTAGGTGTGATATTTAATTGTTCTTTAGCTTGTAAAGAGTATATATTTATATCCCAACTATTAGCTAACTCTTTTAAATATTTCTTATTTTTACTTAATCTATATTGCCAAAATTGTACTTTATCTTTATCAAATTTAAAATATGCTTTTTTATAGGCAAGGCTTAAATATTTTAGTGCAATTTGTTTTTTATTATGTTGTATGGCATTCATACTAAGAAAAAATAGTGAATGATGACTTAATGTTTTAGTTTCAATATTAAATAGTGATTGTTGTATTTTATTTAACTTTTTATTTGTTACTATTAGTTTAATTGTTTGTGCAAAATTCTTTGTATCTTTTTGTAGTTGTTGTATCAATTTTATAGGTAGGTGGTGATTAAAGTTATTTACTCTAAATTTTCCACCTGTTTGATTAAATGTTGCAAAAAATACCTCATTTGTACTTTTAATTAGCAGTGAAAAGGGTAGGATAGAATTGATAATTTCAAATCTTTTTGCACTTAATGGATAACTATCTTTTACTTTATCAATAGCTATTTGTAATTGTTGTTTATTCAGTTTTGTAGCTTTAAAAGAGCTTAGTCCAACCTCTATACAATCTGCATTTTGAGATATAAGTTTTTTACCACTATATCTCATACAAGAGATTATTTTTGATGTATCTTTATCTTTTAATTTTTTTGAGTATCTTTGTAGAAGCTTATTGTTTACATATCTAACTTCACCAATTGCCCAAATAGCTTGTGCTGGTGTAATATTTTGATTTAAATATCTCCAGATATAAAAATCTTTTGCGTAACTTCTTGGTTTATTTTCAAGCCACCCTTTAGTAATGGTTTTTTTTCCATTCAAGTTTGTCAATAATATAAATAATATAAATATTATTGTTAATTTCTTTTTATGAATTACTAAATCCAATCTGAAATCATAATTCCAAAACTTACTCTATCTATTTTTACATTATAGTCGATTAAACTTTCTCCATAACCATTGAAATATCTTATAAAGAAATCAAAGTTATTGTTAATTGATGGAAATGTACAGTCAAGCTTAGTATTACCTCTATTTATATCATAGGCAGTGATGTCATTTTGATGAGTTAATGTTAAATTTATAGATTCACCTTTATATTTTACAAAATATTTTTGCTTACCTATATATTTTTCAAGGTCTGGATTATCATCTCCTTCTGTTTTTGTAATATCTTTTTTTGTATCTTCATCCCATCTATCCCAAATATGTAAACCATAATAGAAGTTATCTTTTTGTAAAAGAAAATATAGTTCAGTTCTATTCCAACTTCTTGATGCTCCTACATCTTGACCATTTGATTGATGTATAAAAGATAATCTAAACTCTTTTAATCTAGTACTTCCAAGTTTTTTATCCATATCCCAATCTACAAAGAGTTCTGGCATATAATTTGTTTCTCTAAACGGAGATGAGTGTTTTTTATCGTAAACTTGCCAATATGAATTTTGAGTATAAGCTGTATATAAATCACCATTTGAACTTAAGAAATTTTTATATAAAGGTACTTTTATACTTAATTGAAATTGTGCTTCATTTGTATCTCTTTCATATCCATTATTAAATGTTCCATTTGGATTGTATGTATCTTCAATTCCCTCTACCCAATGTTTTTCTATAAGTTTATTAGAACTATGTCCACCCATTAATATATAGTTTTCATAATGTCCCATAATATTAAAATTTAACTCTTTTTTATTAAATTTATCATTAAATTTAACATTTGATATATAATTTTCTATAGTTTCTAATTTAAGTTTATCTGATAGGTTTTCATCAAATTTTACAGGGATGATATTTATTATATCATCTAAAATAGTCGAGTTATTATTTTCATTTTGTTTAGCAAAAATACTAGATATTAAAATTAATATTAAAATAAACTTTTTCAATTATACAAGACCTCTAAAAAGATTTGAGAAAAATATCTCTAAAAACTGAATACCAAATATTAAAATAATAGGAGCTATATCCATTCCACCAAAAACCGTAGGTATAAATCTACGTAACAAAGCATAAGCAGGTTCAGTTAATCTATAGATCATCTGTACTATTGGATTATATGGATCGGGTTGTACCCATGAAAGTAGGGCACCTATGATTATTATCCATTTATATAAATA
>DAOVXU010000170.1 GCA_030635995.1 Arcobacter sp.
TGTAGATATGGGATATAAGAGAAATGATAAGTTTTTTGATAGAGCTGATTTTAGGGTAAATGGGGATGTTATAGATATATTTCCTGCTTATTTTGAGGAGGAGTTTATCCGTATTGAGTTTTTTGGTGATGAAGTTGAGAATTTGACTAGACATGAATACCTTACAAACAATAAAACTGAAACTTTACAAGATGCTATTATTTATAGTGTAAATCCATTTGTTGTTTCACAAGATAGACTTGCTATTGCTATTAAGTCTATTGAAGATGAGCTTGATGATAGATTGGCAGAACTTCATGAACAAAATAAACTTGTAGAGTATCAAAGACTTAAACAAAGAGTTGAGTTTGATCTGGAGATGTTAGAGAGTACAGGTATGTGTAAAGGTATTGAAAATTATGCTCGACTGCTTACTGACAAAAAAGAGGGGGATACACCTTATTCACTTATAGATTATTTTGAAGCTATGGATAGACCTTATTTACTTATAGTTGATGAATCACATGTATCATTATCTCAATTTAGAGGGATGTATGCAGCTGATAGAAGTCGTAAAACTGTTTTGGTTGATTATGGATTTAGACTTCCATCAGCTTTAGATAATCGACCTTTGATGTTTGATGAATATATAAATAAAAAAGCAAATTTTCTTTTTGTGAGTGCTACACCACAAGATTTAGAGTTAGAGATGAGTAGTGTTATTGCCAATCAGATTATAAGACCTACAGGGTTACTTGACCCAGTTATTGAGATAATGGATAGTGAGTTTCAAGTTGAAAAACTTCACGATGAGATAAAAAAGGTTACGGCTAAAAATGAAAGAGTTTTAGTAACAGTACTTACTAAAAAAATGGCTGAAGAGTTAGCTACATATTATAGAGATTTAGGGATTAGAGTAAAATATATGCACTCAGATATAGATGCGATAGAGAGAAATCAAATTATAAGACAACTTCGTCTTGGTAAGTTTGATGTACTTATAGGTATTAACTTACTAAGAGAGGGGTTAGATATCCCTGAAGCTTCACTTGTAGCGATACTTGATGCAGATAAAGAGGGGTTTTTAAGAAGTAAAACTTCTTTAGTTCAAACTATGGGAAGAGCCGCTAGAAATGAAAATGGAAGAGTGCTTTTATTTGCGAAAAGAATAACAGACTCTATGAAGTTTGCAATTGATACTACAAATGAAAGAAGAGCTATACAAGATGCACATAATAAAGAGCATGGAATAACTCCAAAAACAACAATAAGAAGACTTGATGAAGATCTGAAAGTTGAAGAGCATGGAGATATATATCTTAAAAATGATAGGTTAAATAAGATGCCAGCAAGTGAACGACAAAAGATGATTTTAGAACTAAATAAACAGATGAAAAAAGCTTCAAAAGATCTTAATTTTGAAGAGGCTATCCGTATAAGAGATGAGATAGAGAAAATTAAAAAACTTTAACTCTCTTTACTCATAAATGCTATAAATTTATTTAGGAAATTTTCATTTAGTTCATGGGACATTTGATTTTTCATAATATTTATAGCTTCAAATGTACTCATAGCCGCTTTATATGAACGCTTAGTTGTAAGAGCATCAAAAATATCAACAATCGCCATAACTTGTGCATAAGGATTTATTTGTTCTTTCTTTAATCCATTGGGATATCCAGAACCATCTACTTTTTCATGATGTTGCCCAACTATAGCTATCAAATGTTTATCTGTTTCTCCAAGCTCTTTTAATATATCTACACCATGTTTTGGATGACTTTTAATAATATTAAATTCTTCATCTGTAAGCTTTCCATTTTTATTAATTATCTTATGTGGAATTCTTTTTTTACCAACATCATGTAAAATACCTGCCATACCTAATAGCATCATTTGTTTCTTATTTAATTCTAAATAAGCACCAAAACCAAGTGCATAAGTGGAAACATTTACACAATGGGTATATGTATAATAATCATATGATGTCACTTTTAACATCGCTTTAGTTGCGGTTGGATCTGTTAAAAGTAGATTTACAGAGTCCCTAATAATATCATTTGCTTGATCTATTTTTTGTTTACTTAAATTACTTTCAAATAGATCATTTATAACATTTGCAGCCATCTCATGTAATATCTCTGTTTTATATTCTATTTTTACATCATCTTTATCTATAATTTTTTCTAAATAGTTTTTTGTATCAAATTCATACTCTTCACAATCTTCTATTTTTATATAAATATCTGTTATATTATTGTTTTTAATTATATTTTTTATCTCTGTTGTATATTGATCATTACTTTTTATTAGAATTTTGTATATATCTTCATCGTTACTTTTATAGTAAATTGGATATTTGTAAAAATGTCCAATTTCTAAAATTTTTATTAAAATATGGAAAAGCTTAACTTTTTTAAAAGACATAGAAGTAACTCCTTTACAAATTGGTATATATTATACATATATTTTATTGATATTCATTTAAATTGTTCAATTATTATGATTTTTATATTTTTATATCTTGAAGTATATTTTTGCTATATTTTAGATACAATACTTGCTATTTAAATAAAATTAAGGATTTAAATGTCTTGTGATATTAAAAATAGATTTATCTCATATAATGAATCTATAAAAATTTTAAACGATATTGTACTAACAAAACAAACTACAAAAAAACTTTTTTTAACAGATGCTATAGGATATACATTAGCTTCAGATATAATTGCTTCACACAATAGTCCAGAATACCCAATGTCAGGTATGGATGGATATGCTATAAAATTTAAAGATTTAGAGCTAGGTATTTTAAATATTACAGATTATAATCCAGCAGGTAGTGAAATAACATCAGAAGTTACAACTGGGAATTGTATTAAAACTTTTACAGGTTCACTTATACCAAAGGGTAGTGATACACTGATCCCTATTGAGAATGTGACAGTTAAAGATGAAAAAATCATTATAAATGAAAAAGTTGAATTTGGATATGCCACTAGAGATGTAGGAGAAAACTATGCTAAAGATGAGGTTTTAATAAAAAAAGGCTCTAAAATAGGTTTTAGTCAAATTGGTGTTATGGCAAGTTTAAATATTATCCAAGTTGAAGTTTTTACTAAGCCTATTGTATCTATCGCAAGTACAGGTTCTGAGATACTTGATCTTGGGGAAATACAAATAAATAAAGCACAAATAAGAAGCTCAAATCATCTTACTCTTGAAGCAATTGCAAAACAATATGGGGCAGAGGTTCATCAAAAAGGTGTAGTAAAAGATGATAGAGAGTCAATTTCAAATCTTATAAAATCTTCTATTCAAAGTTCAGATATAGTGGTAACTACAGGTGGAGTTAGTGTAGGGGATTATGATTTTGTAAAAGATATTATAAAAGATGAAATTGGGGCAACTGTATTGTATCAAGGTGTAAATATAAAACCTGGTATGCATATAATTGTTGCAAGGAAAGATGATAAATTTATAGTTGGACTTCCTGGTTTTGCTTATAGTTCTACTGTTACTTTTTTACTTTATATTTTACCTTTAATTTTTAAATTTCAAGGAAATGGAGAAGTTTTACCAATCGTAGATGCAGTTATTAAAAAAGATTTTCCAAAAAAGACTAAAAAAACTGTATTTACAGCTTGTAATTTAACTTTAGAAGATGGAAAATACTTTATTGATTTTGATGGTAAAAAAAGTGGTACAAGTGCAATTTTGACAAATATGCTAGGTGATGTTGGACTTTTAATTCAAGATGAAAAATCTTCTGATATAAAAGCAGGGGAAACTGTAAAAGTTGTAGTGATTTAAGCAGAATAAAATTTGAAGATATAAATTGCATCAACAAATTTTACTATATGTGAAATTATTTTATTTAGTATGTGAATTATAATGTTTAAATGTTAATTGATTGTTAATTACTAAAAAGTGGAAAA